>NZ_JASEWO010000088.1:0-18668 GCF_030024295.1 Pantoea sp. Pa-EAmG | reverse complement strand
AGATTCGCAGATAATGCTTTTTACGACCGTCTCACCCCCAGCCGTAGAAACCGTGTCCCTTCCTTCGGCACGGTGAGCATCAGTGCGCTGCAATATCACTTAACTCCAATTCACACCCATGCGTTGCAACTCGATCGGCACGGTAATAGCGCACCACATCGCCCACAATCAGTAACGACGGCGACACCGGTTTTTGCTGTTCAACAGTTTCAGGCAACCCGGCCAGCGTGGTGATCAGCACCCGCTGGTTCTGACGCGTACCGTTTTCAATGATCGCCACCGGCGTCGCCTCGCTGCGGCCATATTCCCGTAACCGGATGCTAATCACGCTGCTCCAGCTTAATCCCATGTAAAACACCAGCGTCTGATTGGTCGCGGTCAGCGCCGCCGCATCCAGCTGCGGTTCGCCGCTGCGCCCGTGTCCGGTGATAAAGCGCAATGACTGGGCACAGTCACGGTGCGTCAGCGGAATGCCGCTGGCAGCCGCACAGCCCACTGCGGCGGTAATACCGGGCACCACTTCGCAGACAATATTCGCCTGCTGCAGGCTGACCATCTCTTCACCGCCACGGCCAAAGATAAAGGGATCGCCGCCTTTTAAACGCACGACATTGCGCCCGCTGGCAGCCAGGTCCACCAGCAGTTGATTAATCTGAGCCTGCTTCAGGCCGTGATGACCCGGCTGTTTACCCACGTCGATACAGAGTGCACTGCTGGCGACTTCCGCCATCACCGCTTCGCTGACCAGGCGATCATAGACCACGACATCCGCACGTTGCAGCAGGCGCAGCGCCTTGACTGTCAGTAGATCCACATCCCCCGGTCCGGCCCCTACCAGCCAGACTTTGCCAGGGCTGGACGCGTTGTCCGGCGCCAGCAGTTTATCTAAAGGGTTGATCGCAATCATCATTCTTCCTCCGGTACAGCAACGGAAAGCAAAAGGTGTTTTAGCTCCGGCAGGCAGGAGCCGCAGTTGGTACCACAGTTGAGTGCGTTACCCAGTGCCTGAGTGCTGTGACAGCCCTGTTTAATCGCCTGTAAGATGGTGTTTTCCCCAACGCCAAAGCAGCTACAGATCGTCCGGCCAGCCACGGCACGTTGTGCCGATTGTCCCGCCAGCAGAGCATGCCGGTCCGCCGCATTCACAGGTGCCTGGCGAAAAGCCTGAGCAACCCAGTCATGGTTGATCTCGGGTAAAGACGCGCCTGCATAAAAAACCAGGTGCAGCTCACCGTTGCGCCAGGCCAGCAGGCGATAATACGATTCCGTCGCATGGGCGGTTTGCAGTTGCAGCCCGGTCAGCGGGATCGTTGCCATGAGCCATTTTTCTGGCGAACCGTCTCCGGCCAGGCTAAAGCGTTGCACGCCCTCATAGGGCGTTCGCGCCCAGTAGCGCAGCGCATCAGGCGGGCTTGCATCGCGCTGCCAGAGCCAGCCCTGCCAGCTGGCGTTGAGCGGGTGGATACGCACAGCGGTTTGTTTAAATGCAGGCTGTGCCGAGACTGGACAGCGGGTTGAAGCCACCAGTCTGCCGACCGTGCCCTGCAGGCTGAACTGTCGGTTCCAGTGCATAGGGACAAAGATCTCACCGCGCCGCAGACCGCTGTCCAGCGTCACACGCACCGTCACCCAGCCCGCGTCGGACTGCACCCGTGCCAGTGCGCCCGCGCACAGGCCATAGCGTTGTGCGTCCTGCGGATGCAGGGCTGCAAATGGCTCATCACAATGCTGCATGAGCCGGGGAACCAGGCCGGTACGCGTCATGGTGTGCCACTGATCGCGGATCCGTCCGCTGTTCATTAATAACGGGTAAGCCGTTTCGCACACCACTGGCTGCGGCGTGGCCGGTGGCAACAGGCGGGCTTTACCATCAGGATGGTAAAAGTGCCGGTCGCTAAACAGCCGGGCGCAGCCCTCGGGATAACGAGCGTTGATTGGCCACTGTACCGGCTTCATCGCATCCCACTGTGCGTCGCTCATACCGGCCAGACCGCTGATATCAAAGGCGCGCTGGCCGTTGTTCTCAAACCCCGACAACGCCGCATGTTCGCGGAAGATGGCTGCCGGATGCGTCCAGGTAAAGCCTTCATGAAAGCCCAGACGCTGGGCGACCTGCGCGAGTAACCACCAGTCCGGTTTAGCTTCTCCGGCCGGAGGCATAAACGCGCGCTGACGGGAAATCCGGCGTTCAGAATTGGTCACGGTGCCGTTCTTTTCCCCCCAGCCCTGCGCGGGTAGCAAAATATGCGCAAAGGCGGTGGTATCCGTTTGCGCCAGCACGTCTGACACAATTACCAGCGGACAGGCAGCCAGCGCCCGGGCAATGCGATTGCCTTCTGGCATCGAAACCGCCGGATTGGTGCCCATAATCCACACAGCTTTGATTGCTCCACGGTCAATGGCGTCAAACAGATCAACCGCCGTCAGGCCGGGCTCACGCGCCATACGCGGACTGCGCCAGAAACGCTGTAAACGGTCGCAATCTTCTGCGGTGAAACTCATATGCGCCGCCAGTTGGTTGGCCAGCCCCCCTACTTCCCGCCCGCCCATCGCATTCGGCTGTCCGGTCAGCGAAAACGGGCCGCAGCCGGGTCGGCCAATCTTGCCGCTCAGCAGGTGCGCATTGAGAATAGCATTGTTGTTGTCACTGCCGCTTTGTGACTGATTAATGCCCATGCACCATAAGGTCAGTACGCGCTCATGCCGGGCGAACAACTGGTAGAACGCAGCGATCACTTCCTGGCTGATATCACAATGGGCTGCCACCGCCGCACCATCCCACTGCCGCGCGGCCCGTAAGGTTGTGTCTACACCGTCCAGATGCGGCAGCATCGTGGCGTCAATGCCGTCATGCTGTTCCAGCCAGTGCAGCAGGCCCGAGAACAGGGCCGGATCGCTGCCCGGCCGGAGCGGTAAATGCAGATCGGCGAATTCACAACTCGCCGTGCGGCGCGGATCGATAACCACAACCTGCATCTCAGGGCGCTGCGCTTTTGCCTGTTTCAGGCGCTGAAACAGCACCGGATGGGCCCAGGCGGCGTTCGAGCCGACAAGAATGACTACCTCGGCCTCATCGAGATCCTCGTAACAGCACGGTACGGCATCCGCCCCAAATGCCCGTTTATAGCCTGTCACCGCGGAGGCCATACACAGGCGTGAATTGGTATCGATGTTGGCGACGCCGAGAAAGCCTTTCATCAGCTTGTTAGCCACATAGTAATCTTCCGTGAGCAACTGGCCGGAACCGTAGAAAGCCACTGCCTCCGGGCCATGCGCATCGATAATCCTGCGCAAACCATCAGCCGCGGCATCCAGTGCCGTCTCCATGCTGACCCGCTGGTGATGAAGCTGAGGATGCAGCAACCGTCCGGCCTGTGTCAGGGTTTCGCCCAGTGCCGCGCCCTTTACGCATAGCCGCCCGGCATTCGCCGGATGACGGGTATCGCCACTGACCTGAGGCGACGCGCTCTGCGGCTGCGTGACCTCGACGCCGCAGCCCATCCCGCAATAAGCGCAGGTAGTTTTCATGATGCCTGCGCCATCAGGTTAAGCGGACGGTTTGCGACCCAGACCTGGCCGTCCTCCAGTTTAACCGGCCAGCAACGCAGCTGATGCTGGGGATTATCAAGGCTCTGTCCGTCACGCAGGCGTACACGCTGTTTGTAAAGCGGCGAGATCACCACCGGCTCCCCCGCAACATCACCAAGGATACCGCGTGACAGTACGCTGGCTTCGCTGCCCGGCTCACGATCCTCCAGCGCATAACAGTCATCACCCATGCGGAATAAGGCAATACGGACGCTGCCAAGACGGGCTCCGATGCCGGCCTCTGGCGGAATGGCCTCCAGTGGGCAGATTTCGCTCCAGGGTTCGGCGGGCAGATGCATCAGGGGAATACCACTGGCCTTGTGTGGCTGGCGCTGTCCGCGCACGCGTGCATAGTGCAGCGTTTCATCCGGCTGATCGCTGTTCACTGTGGCGGTAAACAGCGCACGTCGCGAGGGATCGGCCAGCGTGGTCTGCCATTCGCATTGCCAGGTGTCCACCACCTGTTGCATTTCCTGTTCCAGCGTGGCGGCGATCCCCAGGCTGTCATGAATCACCACCTCACGCAGGTAGTCCAGCCCGCCCTCCATGTTATCCATCCAGACGCTGGTACGCTGCAGGCGATCCGCCGTGCGCACGTAGAACATCAGAATCCGGTCGACGTACTGGATTAGCGTGTCATCGTCCAGATCGCTGGCAAACAGTTCCGCATGGCGCGGCTTCATGCCGCCATTGCCGCAGACGTACAGGTTCCAGCCGTTTTCCGTGGCGATGACCCCGATATCTTTACTTTGTGCTTCCGCACATTCGCGGGTGCAGCCGGACACCGCCATCTTGATCTTATGCGGTGCGCGCAGGCCCTTATACCGGTTCTCCAGCGCGATGGCGAAGGCGGTAGAATCCTGCACGCCATAACGGCACCAGGTCGAGCCGACGCAGGATTTCACCGTACGCAGGGATTTTCCGTAGGCATGACCGGTTTCAAAACCGGCTTCCAGCAGGGTTTCCCAGATAGCAGGCAGCTGGTCCAGCCGCGCACCAAACAGATCGATACGCTGGCCGCCGGTAATTTTGGTATAGAGATCGTAACGCACGGCCACTTCGCCGATGGCAATCAGGCCCTGTGGCGTGATCTCGCCCCCCGGCACGCGCGGTACGACCGAATAGGTGCCATCTTTCTGGATATTGGCAAAGTAACGGTCATTCGTGTCCTGTAACGGTAAATGTGCCGGTTTCAGCAGGTAATCGTTCCAGCACGAGGCCAGTAGCGACCCCACCAGCGGTTTGCATACCTCGCAACCACAACCCCGTCCGTGGCTGGCCAGCAGATCGTCAAAGGTTTTGATGCCATTAATACGGATCAGGTGATACAGCTCCTGACGGGAATAGGCGAAGTGCTCACAGATGTCTTTTTTAACAGCGACGCCCAGGTTTTCCAGCTGAAGCTCCATCACCTGTTTTACCAGCGCGGCGCAGCCGCCACAGCCTGTTGCGGCTTTAGTGCAGCTTTTTATACTGGCCATATCGCCACAGCCACTCTGCACCGCATGGCAGATATCGCCTTTACTGACGTTATGGCAGGAACACACCTGGGCACTGTCCGGCAGCGCAGCGACGCCCAACCCTTTGGCCGGCGCGCCATTCAACGCAGGCAAAATCAGCGCTTCCGCTGCCGTCGGCAGCGGCATGGCGTTTAACATCATTTGCAGGAGCGTGGCATAGTCGCTGCTGTCTCCCACCAGCACGCCGCCCAGCAGTCGTGCATTGTCGGCGCTAACCACGATCTTCTTGTAAATGCCTTTTGGCCCGTTGGCCCAGTGGTAGCTCAGGCTGCCCGGCGTTTTGCCGTGCGCATCGCCAAAGGAGGCGACTTCTACGCCCAGCAGCTTCAGTTTAGTGCTCATGTCGGCACCGGTGAACTGCGCCGGTTCGGCCGCCAGATGCCCGGCCAGCACACGCGCCATCTGGTAGCCAGGCGCTACCAGGCCAAAAATCTGCCCGTTCCACAACGCGCATTCGCCGATAGCATAAATGTCGCTGTCACTCGTCTGGCATTGATCATTGATGGTAATGCCGCCGCGCGGCCCCACGCTGATGTCGGCGCTCCGGGCCAGCTCATCACGCGGGCGGATACCGGCAGAGAACAGCACCAGATCGGTGGTCAGCTCGCCGCCATCGGCAAAGTGCAGCACCAGACTGCCGTCAGGCTGGGTGGCAATCTGTTCGGTCTGCTTCGAGGTATGCACCGTCACGCCCAGCGAGTCGATCTTTTGCCGCAGCATCAGCGCCCCGCCGTCATCCAGTTGCACGGCCATCAGGCGCGGCGCAAACTCAACCACGTGCGTCTCCAGCCCCAGCTGCTTCAGCGCATTGGCGGCTTCCAGCCCCAGCAGCCCGCCGCCGATCACCACGCCGCGCTGACTCTGGCGGGCACAAGCTGCGATGGCATCCAGATCGTCCAGCGTGCGGTAGACAAAGCAGCGCCCGGCGTCATGGCCGGGTACCGGTGGTACAAAGGCGCGGGAGCCGGTGGCCAACACCAGCTTATCCCAGGCCAGCTCACGTCCCGCGCTGTCACGCAGGCTGCGCTGCTGGCGATCGATCGCCTCTACCCGGCAACCGCTGCGCAGTTCAATTGCGTTCCGGGCAAAAAAATCCTCGCTCACCAGCGACAACTCTGTTGCCGTTTTACCGATGAAATACTCAGAAAGGTGAACCCGATCGTAAGCCTGATAGCGCTCTTCGCCGTAGACCACAATGTGATAATGCTGATGCAGGTTACGGGCGACCAGCTGCTCCAGAAAATGGTGGCTGACCATGCCGTGACCCACCACGGCTAATACAGGTTTCGTTTGGCTCATCACAGGGTTTCCTGCAGCCAGCGGCTGCGTTTCAGGTTCATCAAGGCCGAACAGCGTATTCACAGAAACCGGTCCGGCATTATGGAGTTGGTTCAGCAGCGCGCCACTTTGCTGGCAGTCGCCATACAGCAGCACGCCGTTCAGTCGGCCGTCTTTGAGGAACAGGCGGCGATAGTGCCCGGCGATCGGGTCAAAACTGGTGACAGACGGGGCTTCGCGAACGTCACCAGCGCTAAACAGGGAAATGCCGCTGACTTTGAGACGGGTGCCCGTGGCCGCACTGTAGAAATCTCCCTGAGGCCGATCGGCCAGTTGCGCCGCCAGAATCTTTGCCTGGGCCAGACAGGGCGCGACCAGACCGAAGGTCTCGCCGCTGATTTCACAACATTCGCCTACGGCATAAATTCCGGCGTGCGCAGTGCGCAACTGGCGATCCACCAGAATGCCGCGCTGACAGGGAATACCGGCGGCCTGCGCCAGGGCGATCGCCGGCTGGACACCAATGGCCATCACCACCTGCTGCGCCGCCAGCACACGGCCATCGTGGAGGATCACGCTATCCGTGCGGATCGCCGCAAGGCTGGCATTCAGTTCACAGCGAATGCCGCGCGCCCGGAGCTGAGCCAGCAGTAATTCCCCTGCCCTGATATCCAGCTGTCTGTCCAGCAAACGTGACTGACGATGAATCAGCGTGACCTGACGTCCCTGCGCCTGAAGTCCGGCGGCGGCTTCAATACCCAGATAGCCCCCACCGACCACCACTACCGGACCGTGCCCGGCCAGCAAAGTGTTCACATCCTGCAGCGTGCGAAACGTGCTGACATGCGGCAGGTCGCTGCCTGGAACAGACGGCCTGCAGGGCTGCGATCCGGTCGCCAGTACCAGGCGGTCCCAGTGCAGCAGGCGCTGGTCGGTGCGTAAGGTCCGCTCAGCAATATTCACCTGTTCCACCGTCTCTCCCACCCGCAATGTTATGCCGTGACGGTGATACCAGTCAGGGTCGTGGATCAGCGTTTGCTCAACGGTGGTTTCTCCGGCCAGCAGCGGCGACAACAGCACACGGTTATAGTTGCCGTGCGGCTCACGGCCAATCACAGTGATGTCGTAACGCATCGGCGCCAGCTGCAACAGAGTTTCTACCATGTGCATGCCCGCCATCCCGTTACCCGCAATCAGCAGCCGTTGTCTCATGGTGTCGTCCTTATGCCGCCGAAGTCTGTTTTTCGTAGAGAAAATGCAGCACTTTCTGGCGCAGCTGGTGATAACGCACGTCATCCGCCAGCGCCACGCGTGAACGCGGCCGGACCAGGTCGATCGTCAGGATATCGCCCACCTGCGCCGCCGGACCGTTGGTCATCATCAGTACCCGATCGGACAGCAACACGGCTTCATCCACATCATGGGTAATCAGGACGATGGTGGTGTTCAGCGCCTGCTGGATGCGCATGACGCTGTCCTGCAGATGCGCGCGCGTTAAGGCATCCAGCGCACCGAAGGGTTCGTCGAGCAGCAGCACGCGAGGTTTCATTGCCAGCGCGCGGGCGATACCGACACGCTGCTTCATGCCGCCGGAGATCTCGCCGGGGCGTTTATGCATGGCATGACTCATTTGCACCTGGTTCAGGTTGTGCTCGATCCAGTCACGCATTTCCGCCTTGTTCATCTTGCCTTTAAACACCTGCTCTACCGCCAGCTCAACGTTCTGATACGCCGTCAGCCAGGGCAACAGCGAGTGGTTTTGAAACACAACGGCGCGCTCAGGGCCGGGGCCGGTGACTTCGCGGTTATCGCATAACAGGACGCCGCTGGTAGGTCGGGTTAAACCGGCGATCAGGTTGAGCAGCGTGGATTTACCACAGCCGGAGTGGCCGATCAGGCTCAGGGTTTCCCCCTGATGAATATCAAAGCTGACATTATCGAGCGCCAGAAAATCGCCGCCGGAAGTGGTAAAACGCTGGCTGACCTGCTGTACACGAATGATAGGTTGCATAGTGTTCCCCTTATTTATCCCAGCTAAAGCGACGCGCCAGCAGCATCAGTCCCTGCTCCAGTAGCAGGCCGACGACGCCAATCAGCAAAATGGCAATCAGGATGTTTTCAACATTGAGGTTGTTCCACTCGTTCCAGATCCAGAAGCCGATCCCCAGGCCTCCCGTCAGCATTTCGGCAGCCACGATCACCAGCCAGGCGATACCAATCGACAGGCGGACCCCGGTCAGCACCGCAGGCAGAACGGCGGGAAACAGGATGCGGCGCAGGATGGTCCATTCCGACAGTTGCAGCACGCGCGCCACATTGAGGTAATCCTGTGGAATGCGCTGTACACCTTCGGCGGTATTAATAATCATCGGCCAGATAGAACAGATAAAAATGGTCCAGCTGGAGGCCGGTTCGGCGCGCTGGAACAGCAGCAGGCCGATAGGCAGCCAGGCCAGCGGGCTGACCGGACGCAGTAGCGCGATAACCGGATTGAACATGCGTGCCACAAAGGCAAAACGCCCCAGCAGAAAGCCTGTGGGAATCCCCACCAGCGCGGCCAGGCCAAAGCCGATAGCGACGCGCTGCAGCGAGGCCAGCACATTCCAGCCGATGCCCTGATCGTTAGGGCCGTTGTTATAGAACGGATCGGCGAACAGGATTTTCGCCGCTTCCCAGGTGGCGTACGGGCCGGGAAAGCCTTTGCTGGAAAGGGCCGCGATCTGCCAGATCAGAAGCAGAAGCATCACACCGCACAGCGCGGGAATGGCACGCTGCAAAAACGGACGCAGGCGCGCAGGCGAGCGCATCTTTTTTGGCGTGACCTGAAGGGGCACCACCGTGGCCCGGGTGGGCAGCGTCTCAGGCTGCGTCAGGGAGCGAGTCTGGCTTTTCATCACGACCTCTCTTTGTGGTTAATGGCAAAGCTGGCGGCGTAAACGGCAGGATTCGTGCCATCCCACACCTTGCCGTCGATCAGGGTGCTGCTGCGCATCTCACTGCCGGGCAACGTGATGTTGCCGACGGCGCTCGCTGCCTGTTTGTAGATATCAATTCGGTTGATCTGCTTTGCGACGTCCAGATAGTCCGGATCCTCGGTCAGCATTCCCCAGCGCTTAAGCTGGGTGAGGAACCACATGCCATCGGACAGATACGGGAAACTGACGCTGCCGTCATGGAAGAAGCGCATCGCATGCGGGTCCTGCCATTTCTGTCCCAGCCCGTTTTCGTACTGGCCGAGCATGCGACCCTGCAGAATCTCAGGTTTGGTGTTGATCCAGGCGCGTCCGGCCAGCACCTGCGCCGTTTCGCGGCGGTTATCATCGGAGGCATCGATCCAGCGTGCCGCCTCCAGGACAGCCGCCGTCAGCGCGCGCGCCGTATTGGGGTTCTCTTTCACCCACGCGGCGCGGGTGCCAAGAATTTTTTCGGGGTGATCGGGCCAAATCTGCTGACTGGTAGCGACGGTAAAACCAATATCATCACTGATAGCGCGCTGATTCCACGGCTCGCCCACACAGAAGCCGCTCATATTGCCAATCTTCATATTCATCACCATCTGCGGCGGCGGCACGACGACAGTGCGCACGTCATCAAATGGATTGATACCGGCATTCGCCAGCCAGTAGTAGAGCCACATCGCGTGGGTACTGGTCGGAAAGGTATGCGCAAAGGTGAGACTGCCTTTGGCCTTGCTGTCGATGGTCTTTTTCAGGCTGGCGGCATCGGTGACCTTTTGCGCTTTAAGCTGGTTCGACAGGGAGATTGCCTGGCCATTGTTATTGAGCGTCATCAGGTTCGCCATCGCATGCTGAGGGCCGGCAACGCCCAGTTGCAGGCCATAGATCATGCTGTACAGGACGTGTGCCGCATCGAGCTCACCGGAGATCAGTTTGTCGCGGACGGCTGCCCAACTGGCTTCTTTACTGGGCTGTAGCGTCAGACCATATTTTTTGTCGAAGCCTTTCACCGAGGCCATGACGACCGGCGCACAGTCGGTCAGTGGAATAAATCCCACCCGCACGGTGGCTTTTTCTGGCGCATCGGAACCCGCCGCCCATACGGCGTTGCGCAATCCCGGCAACAGCCACAGCCCGCCAGCGGCGGCGCTGGATAACAGCAGTTGACGTCGAGACAGTGAAACTGGCGATTTGCTCATTTTTTGCCACCCTCAGGAAATAAAAAAAGGCGTCCTCTCCACTGCTTTCACAGGGAGATGGACGCCTTTATCCAAAAGCACTCGCTTTACCGCCGTTGGCAAAGCAAATGCATACACTTAATAGGGTAAAGCAAACTGCATGCCAGCTTTGAAACGGCCCTGCGCGTGGCGATCAGGGCTTTCGCCGGGCTGGTTTTTTAACCGATTTTGCACGTTTGTGACGCAGACCACGCACAAGCATTGTGCAGCTAACGCTTTAGAGTTATCTCTTCATTGTGGCTGCCACCGTGACGATCGCCTGGGCGATTTCCGGTAGCCGTTTATTCTGATCCATCGCGCTTTTACGCAGCCGTTGCCAGGCGTGCTCTTCACTCAGCCCATGCTGCTGCATCAGCCAGGTTTTGGCCTGGTCGAGCAGTTTGCGCTCTTCCAGCGTGGCGCGCAGGGTGGCCAGCTCATTGGCCTGATGCTGTAAACGCTGAGACTGCTCCGTGATCAACGACAGCAGTGAACGACCCAGCTGGGGTGCCAGCCCGTCGCTGTTCAGCGCACCGGACTCGGTGGGCAGCCAGTCCACCCCGGAGACATATAATGTAAAATCGCAGCCCGACTGCGCCACATGCAGAGGTTCAGCTGCCTGATGCTGTGCCAGTGCGATCGCCTCGCGGCAGCGCAACATCAGCGTGGCTGACAGCCGATCCTCCAGCAATTTCATTTGGTCGATGCGCTGTGACAGCAGCGAAAACCAGTGCAGCGCGCCACTGTCGTCCCGCCGACCGTCGGTACAGGCAATGCGTCGCAGTCGTTCAATTTCACGACTGGCCTGCGCCAGCGGCTGCCAGTGGTGTATAACCGCCTCATCGGCAAACTGCTGGAAGGTCGAAAAGCTTTGTTCCTGGGCTTCAATTAAGGCCACCATGGCGCTGCGCTGCTCCGCGCTGAATTGTCCGGCAGCAAAGCCGGCCGCTCCCAGGGCGCGTTCCTGTCCCGTCAGCTCTTTGCCCTGCATAAAGCTGAACAGCGCAATGAGCGCGCGGGTAATGTCAGGATGGCTGGCGGTGTCGGCGGCCTCAAAGACCAGGTTCAGTAAGCTACGGATAATAGTACTGAACGCCGCAACGGCCTGCGCGTGCGCGATCTGCTGTTGCGTAATCTGCTGGCGCAACGCCGGTAATCCAGCCAGGGCCTGCAGCGCGGCGGCGATCAGGTTACAGAAGCGGCTGTATCCCGGCTGGGCTTCAACCCTGGGTAAGGCCTGGCAAAAATCCCGTTGGCAGCGCGTCACATCCTGCTCACTGGCGAGCCGCTGCTCGCCGTAAAGCCTGCCTTCTGAACATATCCACAGATTGCTCGCCCCCCGCTCGCGCTGAAGCTGATGCACCAGCTCGCTGACGGTGGTAATGAGTTTGCCGGTCTGGCGAAGGCGTTGCAGGCTGGCAATATCGCTTTGCCTTGAGGCCTGTAACCAACTCAGTGCGTCATCCATTGCTCCCCCACCCTTTGATGCCAAAAAGTGAGTCAAGCAAAAGCCGTGCCGTTTTCGTATCACCTCATTTCCTTTCACGTGAATCGCCACGGCTGCCCGGTCATAAAAATCTTTCTATGATCCAAAAGTATTTCGATCCGCGTGGAAACGAGAACGTAGTGGTCTAAACAATGTATTTGATTTTCTGACAAATTTCGCAAATTTACGCACAGCTGAAAATCTGAGCTTGCAAATCATGCCGTTGTGGATATGCTATATACATATCATATACGTTTCATATAAAGGCCAGCCATGGGTATCGTCAAAATTTCGGATTTAATGCATGAGAACCTGCGCATCGCCAGCACGGCGCTCAGTCGTTCGATCAACGCGCAGGCGGAGCACTGGATGAAAATCGGCATGCTGGCCGAACTTTATCCGCAGCTCAGCCATCAGGAACTGACGCGCCTGCTGATGCGGGTCGAACGTGATGGCGGCGCTGAACTGGCGCAGCTGCTTGACCAACCTTCCTTTATTCCGCAGGGAATCGCGCAATGAGTATTAAACTGCATACCGCTGAAGAGATTGAACGGGCGCGCGCCGCCGGTCACGCCGCCGCCAAAGTCCTGGAGATGATCGCGCCCTGGGTGAAACCCGGCGTTACCACCGATGAACTGGATCGCCGCTGTCACGACTATATTGTCAATGAGCTAAAGGTCATTCCGGCTAACATTGGCTATCAGGGTTACACCCGTACCGTTTGCACCTCGGTCAATCACGTGGTGTGCCACGGTATTCCGGGCGAGAAAAAGCTCAAAGACGGTAACATCGTTAATATCGATGTGGCGATCATCAAAGACGGCTGGTACGGCGACACCAGCCGCATGTATTTCGTCGGTCAGCCGTCGGTACGCGCTAAGCGCCTGGTTGACGTGACGTATGAATCAATGGTGGCAGGCATTCGGGTGGTGAAACCCGGAGCAACGCTGGGCGATATCGGTGCGGCTATTCAGCAGGTCGCTGAAAAGGCCGGTTTTTCCGTGGTACGCGAGTATTGCGGTCACGGCGTCGGCGAGATCTACCACGGCGATCCGCAAATTTTGCATTACGGCACGCCGGGCCAGGGGCTGGCGCTGCAGGCTGGCATGATTTTTACCATTGAGCCCATGATTAACGCCGGCAAAGCGGGCACCAGCGTGCTGTCTGATGGCTGGACGGTGGTGACCAAAGATCGCTCCCTGTCCGCGCAGTGGGAGCACACTGTCGCCGTCACGGATACCGGCTTCGACCTGCTCACACCCTGGCCGGAGGGTACCGGTGATTACGCCGCGATCGTTTAACGCCTGCCAATCGTCCAATCTGTGATCTCTATTGTAGTACAATCAAAATAGATTGTACTACACTTCTTACTCATGACGATTTATATCGCTCATGTGCAATATCACTATCGGCATAGTTAATGCTGCCGCGTGGCCGAAATAAAATGATTTTTATTTTCGGCTGCACTTCATTTATTGCTTAGCAAGCGAAACAGATCATTCATGACATCGCTACCCTTGCGCCTGTCTGCCGGCGCGGAGTGGCGTAATGCTGCGTGACGAGGTGGATATGATAAGTTCCGATGTTTCTGGTTCTACGTTGAGTCAATTAAATAAGCGCATCATCCCGTTTATCGTAATCTGTTATTTTGTCGCTAATCTCGATAAAACTAATATCTCTATCGCTGCGCTGCAAATGAATGCCGATCTCGGGCTTACCACCAGCATGTACGGCCTCGGTGTCGGCATGTTCTATATTTCCTACATTCTGTTTGAAATTCCCAGTAATGTCATAATGACCAAAGTCGGCGCCCGGCGCTGGATAGCGCGCATTATGATTACCTGGGGTATTGTCAGTACCGGCATGGCGCTGGTTCATAGCGCCAATCAGTTATATGTAATGCGTTTTTTACTCGGCATGGCCGAAGCCGGTTTTGCGCCGGGTATTATCTATTATATTTCCTGCTGGTTCCCTAAAAGTAACCGCGCACGTGCAATGTCTTTCTTTTATATGGGATCGGTGGGCGCGTCGATTATTGGTCTGCCCATTTCCGGTGCCATTCTCAATATGCATGGCATTGCCGATATCGCAGGCTGGCGCTGGCTTTTCGCGCTGGAAGGCATTCCCGCGGTGGTGCTTGGTTGTCTGGTGCTGTGGCGCTTACCCGATAAGCCCGACGATGCTGTCTGGTTAACTACACCGCAAAAACACTGGCTGCGTCAGCGCCTCGAACAGGACAATCTGGGTGTTACCCTGAATAAGAACCACTCCTGGCTGCAGGCATTAAAAGATCGCACGGTGTTATTGCTCAGTCTGGTGTGGTTTTTACAGGCCTTTGGTTCGATCGGTATTACGCTGTTCATGCCGTTGATTATTAAAAGCATGGCCGCAGAGCAGAGCAATTTTATTATCAGCCTGTTATCCGCCCTGCCCTTTGTGATGGCCTGCATATTTATGTATTTAAACGGACGCCATTCCGATCGCAGCGGTGAACGCGCCTGGCATATGGGCTTGCCATTAATTTTATCGGGTCTGGCATTAACCGGCGCGATTTATTCGGGCAGCCTGCTGCTGGCTTATATTTTGCTGGTCTTCACCGTCGGGCTTAACTTTGCCCTGACGCCAATATTCTGGGCCGTGACGACGGAAAAATTAGCTGGCGTAGCCGCTGCGGCATCGATTGCCTTTATCAATACGGTGGCAAACTTTGTCGGACTGGGTTTACCGCCGCTGCTGGGAAAAATGAAAGATGCGACGCAAAGTTATCACTCAGGATTGCTGATTGTGGCGATGGCGCTGATTGCCGGCGGTATTCTCGGTATTATTATCGCCCGTCCATCGGGCGGTGCCGGTGCCAGCAAAACCCGCGCGCCGCATGCCGAAACCGGGTACTGAACGTGATTATGGCCCGCCTGCGGGCCTGACACTGGCCATCGCCTCTATCACCTCAGTCATACGCTGAATCACCATCTGCGCCGCCCGCGACAGCTGGCGCGACGGCGCAGTACATAGCGCCAGGGTCAGCGGTCGCATCACGCTATGCCTGAGCGGTACAAAGCAGAGCTGGTTCTCCTGCACCTCGGTCATCACGTCCAGCAGGCTCAGCACGCTGATGCCGGTGCCCTGCGCGATCAGGCTGCGAATCAGGCGGATGTCGTTACAGGCGATAATGTTTTCCGGCGCCAGGCCCTGCTTGCGGTACAGCGCATCGACACGTTCGTGGACCACCAGCGCCGCGCCAGGCACAATGTGTCGCTCATGACTGAGTTCGCTGAGCGACAGCAGCGGCCTCGTGCTAAGCGGATGGTCAGCGGCCATCACCACGCCCATCTCCAGTTCGGCAAACGCCAGCACTTCCAGTCCGCTCTGCCCGGCGGGATCGAGAATCAGGCCAAAATCGATTTCCGACTGGCGAATCATCTGGCTGATGCGGTGGCTGTTGTCTACCGTCAGCTCCAGCCGCAGCCACTGATGCTGGCGTGCGATATCGGCGATGGCGTCTGCCACGCTGCCTTTGGTCAGCGACTGCACCAGCCCGGCCGTTACGTTACCGCGCTTCAGCCCCTGAATATCATCGAAACGCTGCCGCGTGACGCGAAACTCACGCTGCCAGCGCATCACATCGTCATACAGCAATTCTCCGGCGGTGGTCATGCGCAGCCCTTCCGGCAAACGTTCGAACAGCGGCGTACCAAAACTCTCCTCCGCCTGCAGAATCTGCCGGTTAATGGCAGAAGCGGAAACGTGCAGTTGCTCAGCAGCTTTACGCAAACTGCCGCTGCGCGCCACTTCGGCAAAATAGACGGCAAAGCGGGAAAACGGGCTCATTGCTCACCTGTACGGTTTTTTGCAACACCTGGCTGCATTCTTGCTGATGGATTTGCACAGGCAAGCATATTAACAATGTCCTGACAAAAATGAAGCCGTCTATTTCGCCTTATGTGAGCACCTGACAGGACTACAGCATGAATAACATTACGCCTCCCGCACACTGCACGTTTGAACCTGATGACTGGCTGCGTCTGGCGCGACAGTGGCATCCGGTTGCCCGTTCCTGTGATATCGCCGGCGCACCGACCAAAGCGGTGCTGCTTGACGAGCAGCTGGTGCTGTATCGTCTGCAGGGTCAGGTGGTAGCGGCACGCGACGTTTGCCCGCATCGTGGCGTCCCGCTGACGCTGGGTTTTCATGATGAAGAGGGTATCGTCTGCCCTTATCACGGCTTGCGCTTCGGTGCCGGTGGCCGCTGCAATCGCATCCCGTCCAGCCCCGACCAGCCGATTCCGGCCAAACTCAATCTGATCAGTTACGCGGTGGAAGAGCGCTTTGGGTTGATTTGGGTGTGCCTCGCGCCGGATGCTGACCAGCCCGCGCCGCTGCCCACCATGCCGCACTGGGATGATGCCGGTTTTCAACAGATCAACTGCCCCGGTTTTGACGTCAACGGCTTTGCCGGACGCCAGGTGGAAGGTTTTCTGGATGTGGCGCACTTCGCCTGGGTGCACACGGAAACCTTCGCCGATCCCAACAACCAGGTAGTGCCTGCCTATAACCCGGTCGAGACCGAGACCGGTTTTGCCGTGGATTACTGGAGTTCAGTGAGTAACTTTGCCGCTGACAGTCCGCAGCAGGCGCCGGAAGGATTTAGCTGGCTGCGTCATTTCGAGATGCATCTGCCGTTTACCGCCACGCTGACCATTCATTTCCCCGGCGAATCGCGCCTGGTGATCATGAATGCCGCGTCGCCGGTGTCGGCGCGCAAAACGCGCATGTTTGCGCCCATCGCGCGTAATTTTGACCTGCACATCCCGGTCGAAGAGGTGCACGCCTTCAATCAGCGCGTGTTCGAGGAAGATCGCCTGATGGTGGAAACCCAGCAGCCGGAGCGTTTGCCGCTCGACCTGGCTCTGGAAGCGCATATTCCTGCCGATCGCAGCTCCATTGCTTATCGCCGTGGCCTGAAGCGCATGGGCTTCGGCGAATTTTTCCTGGTGTAAGGAGGCAACGATGAGTGATCTGCTGAATGTGGTGGTGGATGGCCTGTATCGTCAGGGACGTCACAATCTCAGCGTCACGCTGGTGGCGGAAAATGGCCAGCCGCTGCCGGACTGGCAACCGGGTGCGCACATTGATGTCCACCTGCGTGATGGCCTGATACGTCAGTACTCACTGACCGGACGCTGCGATGACGCGCGCGGCTACCAAATCTGTATTGCCCGCGACGGGCAATCTCGCGGGGGATCGCGCTACGTGCACGACACGCTGCGCCCCGGCCAGACGATTGCGATTTCGCCACCGCGCAACCTGTTTCCGCTGCAACCGGCCGCTAAAGTCATTTTGCTGGCGGCCGGAATTGGCATTACGCCGCTGTACGCCATGGCGCTGGCGTTGGAGGCCGCCGCCGTGCCTTTTGTGCTGCATTACTTTGTGCGCCAGCGCGGTGATGAAGCTTTTGCCGCCGAACTGGCGCAGCGTTTTCAGCATGGATTTTGTGAAATCTGGTATAGCAGCGAAGGTCGCAGCGCACGTGATTATCCACCGGCGGAACTGCTTGATGCTGCCGCCGACACGCATCTGTACCTGTGCGGGCCGGAAGGGTTTATGACGCACATGCAGCAGCAGGCGCTGGCGCGCGGCTGGGACAGCGCCAATATTCACGCTGAAGCGTTCAAACCTGCCGCCCGCACGGCTGGCGCGGAAGAGGGCTTTACCGTGACGCTGGCACGCAGTGGGCAGCAATGTACCATTCCGCCTGACAAAACCATTGCCACGGTGCTGCTGGAGCATGGCGTCGACGTTCCGCTCTCCTGCGAGATGGGCATGTGCGGCGCCTGCCTGACGCGGGTCACCGCCGGAGAGATCGATCACCGCGATACCGTGCAGTCTGACAGCGAAAAAAGCGCCCCGGAGCAGTACATCGCCTTATGCTGCTCGCGCAGCAAATCGGCGGAACTGGTGATTGATCTCTAGGGCGCGCCGCAGAATGACTTAATCCGTGCCGGAAAGCTCAGGTTCCGTACGTAGCACAATGGCTTCCTCTGCCGCCTGTGGCAGCAGTTGCAGCAGCCAGCTGGCCATCTGGCTTTCCTGCTGCAGAATGCGCCGCACAATCCTGACATCCTCCCCCTCTTCCGCCTGCTCTGCGGCCACCAGCAACGTCGAGTAGGTGGCGATTTTATAGTTACAGAACACGTAGCTGCTGACGGCCACACGGATGCCCTCTTCATCCTGCAGCATATCGCTGGCGGCCTGACCGACCGCCGACATCCGGCCTAACGACTCCTTCAGCACCGACCAGCTGCTGTCATACTGGCGCAGCAGCGTTTTCACCTGCTGCTGCTGGTCACGGCTCTGCTCAAGATACTGCTCAATACGCGCCTGCAACGCGGGATGATCCGTCAGACGTGATGCAGCCGCCTTCAGCAGGCTCTCCGCATGTTTCTCCATAGCATGCGCATCGCGCAGCCAGTCCAGATATACAGATTCCTTCGTCATGGTTTGCTCCAAAGTGAATGACACGGGCGATCTACCTCAACGGCGTCAGAGACGGATCCCTGATCGGGCAGCCCGCTTTGACCTCATCGCTTTCAGGCTGGTTATCTGAAAAATAAGCGAAGCGCTA
>NZ_JASEWO010000315.1:0-2422 GCF_030024295.1 Pantoea sp. Pa-EAmG | reverse complement strand
CCTTAACGATCTCTACGCTTTCCGGGCGCTGCTGGAATATGGCAATTTCCGTATCGCCGCCGAGTCAATTTGCCTTTCACAGTCCGCGCTGAGTCGGCGTATTGAAAAGCTGGAGGCGGCCATCGGCGCGAGGCTCTTTGACCGAACGACCCGGCGCGTCACGCTCACCCTTTACGGGCAAACCTTTGCCGAGCGCTGCGGGCAGCTTCTTCAGGATGTGGAAGTCATGCTTGCCGATATTGATAAAGTCAATGAGGAACGCACGGGGCTGATTACCGTAGCAACCGTTCCTTCAGCTGCTTACTATTTTATGCCGGATATCATCCGCCGCTTCCGAAAGCGCTACCCGCGCGTGCGCATAAAGCTGATAGACAGCAGCGCCGGTAGCGTGATCGACGCGGTGGCCAGCGGGCAGGCAGATTTCGGCATCTGCTTTGCCCGTCACCTGCAGCCTGACCTTGAATTTGTGCCGCTGATAGAGGATGTCTACGTCGCCGCCTGCCGCCGTGACAGCGACCTGGCGAAAAGAACAAGCCTGACATGGCAGGCTTTTTATCAGCAGGATTATATCAGTCTCGATAAAACGTCCGGCAACCGCAATCTGCTCGATCAGCGGCTCGGGCATATTCACCCTGAGCGGCCCAGCATTTGTGAAACGCGCCATGTCACCACGCTGCTGGGGATGGTTGAAGCCGGGATCGGCATTGCTGCCGTTCCCGCGATGTCCATGCCGCGCTCCGAACAGTCTGTGCTAACGCACATTCCCCTCACCGAGCCTGAGGTCCTGCGCACCGTAGGGCTGATGCGCCGCAGCGGTCGTATTCAGTCTTATCTCGCCGTTGAGCTTGAAAAGCTGATCACCGACCAGTTTCGCGTGTCGGCGTAACGGGTATCAGGCCCGTTGAGGTGATGACGCCTCGGGCCTCGGGCGATGAGAGAAAGCTGAGCAGCGCTTTTCCCTTCTCGGGATGAATCGCCCCCTCAATTACCGCCCCTGCAAAGCGCGTGATGTACTGCAGTTCGCCGGGTAATGGGCCCACGAAAGTGACGCCCGATACCGGCAGAAGTTCGCTGACCTGCTGAAAGCCCAACGTATATTTCCCTTTCGCCACTTCCGAGGCCACGGGAATACGCTCAACCCTGTGGGCCTTGTCCTTCAGCTGGCTTTCAATGCCCAGCCTGCGGAAAAGCTGGCTCTCAACGTACCTGCCGCTTGCGCTGTCGGAATAGGCCACGGAGCGTGCGTTGAGCAACGTTTTGCGCAGCGCAGATGCCGTTGAGATATCCGGTGCCGGGGCGCCTTTCTGGACCACCATACCTACCGGAGAGTCTGCAAGCTCAACGCGAGAGCCCGGCACAATCTTACCCTGCTGGTCAAGGGCGTTGAGGGCATCCCCAACCATAATCACCGCGTCTGCTTTTTCGCCTCTCGCAAGACGGGCGGGAATGGCCTGCGGCGTTTTACCCATTGAGGGGCCGGATATCAAAACGATTCTGTCGCCGCTTTTTGCTTCATACTGCACGGCAAGTTTCTCCAGTGCGGCCCTGAAGCCGCCCGAGATCATCACGGTCACGTCCTGTGCGAGAGCGGCGGTGCTGACGGCGCAGAGTATCAGTAAGGCAAAACTGAGTCTGAGGTTGAGCATAGCCATTTATTCCTCCAGAGCGTTTTGCAGGACTAACGCGCGGCGGCGATAGAGGTAAAGCGTCGCCAGCAGGGCGCAGATGGCCGCGAAGCTCATCCAGTAACCCGGAGACGCTTTATCACCGGTGTACTCAATCAGTGCGGTGGACATCACCGGCGTAAAACCCCCGAAGAGGGCCGTCGCCAGGCTATAGGCCAGAGAGAAGCCCGCCACGCGCACTTCTGCGGGCATGATCTCCGTCAGGGCAGGGATCATCGCGCCGTTATACATGCCGTAAAGAAAAGAGAGCCACAGCAGGACGCCCAGCATCATCGAGAAGCTGGGGGCGTTTGCCAGCAGCGTCAGCGCAGGGTAGGTGGTCGCCAGGGCAAGGAGAGTCATGGCAACCAGTACCGGTTTTCGCCCGAACCGGTCCGACAGCGAGCCGCCCACCGGCAGCCAGATGAAGTTTGAGACGGCGACCAGCAGCGTAACCAGCAGGCTGTCCGATGCGCTCAGCAGAAGGACTTTTTTGCCCAACGTTGGGGCGTCAACGGTGATGAGATAAAACGCCGTCGTGGTCATTGCCACCATCAGCATGCCGGCGATAACAACCTGCCAGTTTGCGAGCAGCGTTTTAAAGACCTGACCCATAGCCAGAGAGTGGCGACGCGCGTTGAACGCCTCGGTTTCTTCCAGATTGCGGCGTAAAAAAAAGATAAACGGCACAATCAGGCAGCCAAACAGGAAGGGGATACGCCAGCCCCAGTCACGAATGGCGCTCTCTTCCATCAGGG
>NZ_JASEWO010000314.1:0-2422 GCF_030024295.1 Pantoea sp. Pa-EAmG | reverse complement strand
CACTCGCGTGCTTCTTAACGATATTCCGCTGGAACGTGGGCGTCAGGTGGAATTGCAGGACGGCGATATTATTGGCATTGATGATTATCAGTTGCTGGTTAACGATACTCACGCCGCATCGTCTGCCAGCGTGGTCGCTAAGCCAGCCGCCAAAGCGGCAATCATTGTCGATGAGCCAGCCACAGCGGTGAGCAGCACTGCCGCAATCCCCAGTGAGATCTGGGACAGCCTGGCGAAAGAATTTTCCATCTCTGACGATTTATCGCAACGTAACAAACCTGCGCCAGCGTCATCCGAAGCTCATCCGCTGACTGCTCCCGCTGCCGCCGAACGTAATCCGGAAAATCCACTGGCTGCGCTGATCAGTGATGCGCCACTGGATATCGGCCAACAGCCGACTCATCGCAGTTTGTTTGATGAAGAGGATGCGTTGTTTGCCCAGGACAGCATTTTTGATGATGCGACCCCGAGCGCGCTGGTCGGGCAGAAGAGTGTTGCGGCCTCTGCACCGGTTGAGAAGCAGCCTGATGAGCTGGATCCTCTTAGTCTGTTTGGCTGCCAGAATACCCCCGATCCCCGCCATCACGATGACCCACTAGGTTTAATGATGAGCGGGGCGGTTCCGCTGGCGCAACCCGAAGTACCGCCGCTGCCAGAAGTTGAACCAGAACCAGAACCAGAGCTAAAGCCAGCTTCGGTCGCGCCTGACGCCGTTGATCTGGCTGAACTTAGCAGCTCGCCATTATTTGATGATACCGACACGGCGCCTGCGCCAATAGTGGCTGAAGAAGCTGAAGAAGCTGAAGAAGCTGAAGAAGCTGAAGAACCGACCGAAACCAGCCCGACACCGCTTGAATATGGTGGTATCACCTTGCCGACGCCGCAGGCGGTGCAGCGTACTCCATCACCTACCCCTAAAGGGCGTCTGCGCATTGATCCGGTGGCGTCTCACAGCCAGCGCGAGGCGGCGGCTCAAAGCAGTGGTGATGCGCTGAAAGGTGAGTTACTGGATGCCTTGCTGGAAGGAATGGGTCTACAGGATTTGCAGCCCACGCCGCAGTTCGATTGCGATCAGATGCGCCAGTTTGGCCAGATGCTCAGCATGTTCTCGCAGGGTACCGTCGCATTACTCTCATCACGTTCCATTCTCAAGCGTGGCGTAAAAGCAGATATGACGGTGATCCTCGACGATGCCAATAACCCGTTCAAACTGCTGCCCTCTGGCAAAACCGTGCTGATGCAGATGTTTGGTAGCCGGATGCCCGGCTTTATGCCGCCGCGCCAGGCGGTACGTGATGCGCTGATCGATCTTCAGGCGCACCAGTTAGGGATGATCGCCGGTATCCGCGCCATCATCGCTTCTATGCTGCAATCCTTTAATCCTGATCAGCTAGAAGCAGAAGCGCGCGAGGCAGGTTCCGTATCTCGCCTTGGTCTGCCGGGGAGCCGTAAAGCGGCGTTGTGGGAGCATTTTGTCGAGCGCTACGGCGAAACTGCTGGCGAGATCGAAGATGACTTTCACACCCTGTTTGGCGAAGCTTTCCTGCACGCCTACGACATGGAAGTTAATCAGTATAAAGATTCACAAACCCACACGGATGACGCATGAATATCACTATTGCTTCCACGTCGAATCAGGGCGACCGCGCCAGCAATCAGGATCAGACCGGTGAGATTATCGGTGAACGTTCAGCCTGCTTTGTCGTCTGTGACGGCGTGGCCGGTTTCCCGGGTGGAGACGTCGCTGCCACTATCGCCCGCAGCAGTTTAATGGAGACGTTTAACGGCGAAACCCATCTGAATGCGCAGTCGATACGTAACTATGTCAATCACGCGAATCACTCCATCCGTCAGCAACAAAAGGCCAGCAGCGAGCACAGCCGGATGGGCACAACACTGGTGAGCCTGTTTATCGATCGTGATTACGGCCTGGCTTACTGGGCACACGCCGGTGACAGTCGCCTTTATCTGTTTCGACGCGGTTATCTCTTCCACGTCACCACTGACCACAGCCTGGTGCAGCAAATGAAAGATGCCGGGCATCAGACCGAGGGCATCAACACCAATTTGCTCTATTTCGCGCTCGGTATGGGCGACGAGCAGCGTGATGCCAGCTACAGCGATGTGGTGGCGATTGAGGACGGTGATGCCTTTCTCCTGTGTACCGACGGCTTCTGGCATGGGGTCACGCTGGAACAGATGCAGCAGTCACTGCATATGGTCAACACGCCGCAAGAGTGGCTCACGCTGATGCAGCAAATCATTAAAAACGAACAACCGGAACAGGGGCAGCAGGACAACTTTAGTGCGCTAGCCGTGTGGGTTGGTTCACCTCAGGACACCACCTTACTGCACTCGCTCTCAGATGCGGCGCAGTTTTTCCCTCTTCGAGATTGAGAACGCCAACATGAAATATGGATTA
>NZ_JASEWO010000087.1:0-18986 GCF_030024295.1 Pantoea sp. Pa-EAmG | reverse complement strand
GGAGACGGAAGACGTTCCTAAATGATTGTAGCGGGTTCCTGATTTTCCCCTGCGTGGTTGCGCAGGGGAAAACGTTCCGCTTACAGCGTGTGTAAAATCTCGTCGATACCGGCTTTCAACACCTCACCCCGCCAGCCTGCCAGCAGTTCCGGCGGACGCGTGGCGCTCTTCAGTCCCCAGTGCACGCTCAGCACCTGGTTAATCTGGCGCCGTGATGCTAACAGCTCCTGACTGTAACCGGTCTGCTCACTCACCTGCTGTACCAGCGCTTTAATCGCTTTAAACGCCTGCTTGTAATGCGCGTGGTCAATCAGATTAGGCAACGGCGGCGGTAATGCGGCCTCATCCAGCGCCTGCGCTTCTGCCACCATCGCCACCAGCGCCTTACCGTGGAAGCGAATTTCGTGACCGTTCAGGCCGAGATGATCCAGCTCGCCAAGGCTGCCGGGCATAAAGCGCGCGACTTTCCACAGGTTCTCTTCGCGCACCACAAAATTCACCGCCATGTCTTTCTGCCGGGCGAGGTTGAGACGCCACGCGGCCAGGCGCTGCAGCACCGCCAGCTGGCGCGGACGCAGCTGCCACGCGTTGGTGATATCGCGCCACGCCTCTTCCGGCTGCAGTACGTCAAGACGGCGCTGACACAGCGTAGCGCACTCACTCAGCGCCGCCGCCATGTTGCCTGCCGCTTCGGTTTGCGCCACCAGCTGATGGGCGATCGGCAGCAGATAAGCCACATCGGCCGCAGCGTACTGGCACTGCCGCTCGGTAAGCGGACGCGCCAGCCAGTCGGTGCGCGCTTCGCTCTTATCCAGCTCAATCTGGTTGAAATGATTGACCATCGCGGCAAAGCCCCACGACAGCGGCTGCCCGGCGAAAGCGGCCAGAATCTGTGTATCGATCATCGGCTCCGGCAGGCAGCCGAAACGATGCAGGAAGACTTCAAGGTCTTCCCCGCCGGCGTGCAGGAACTTGGTCAGCTGACGATCCTGCAGCAGCGCAACAAACGGTGCCCAGTCGCTGATGGTTAACGGATCGATCAGAACCAGTTGCTCGCCATCGAAGAGCTGGATCAGGCCAAGCTGCGGATAGTACGTGCGGGTGCGCACGAATTCGGTATCCAGCGCCACGGCGCGATGCTGGCGGGCCTGCTGGCATACGGCGGCCAGCTGGTCATTGTGGTCGATCAGGGTGTAATTCACGTTGTCTTTCTCGCTGCGACAAACCTCGCACAGCGCTCCATGTTAAAAGCAATAAAAACGCCGGACGGTGCCGGCGTTAACCTGAGCATTCAGCGGAAGCCAGTACTACGCTTCGCGCTTCGCCTCGTCGCGCAATTCGCGACGTAAAATTTTACCGACGTTGGTTTTCGGCAGCTCATCACGAAACTCGATAATCTTCGGCACTTTATAGCCGGTGAGCTGACGGCGACAATGATCCAGCACTTCCTCTTTCGTCAGCGACGGATCTTTTTTCACGATGCACACTTTCACCGCTTCGCCGGAGAGATCGCTCGGCACGCCAATGGCCGCCGCTTCGCGCACCTTGGCGTGCTGCATCAGCACATCTTCGATTTCGTTAGGATACACGTTAAAGCCGGACACCAGTATCATGTCTTTTTTACGATCGACGATGCGGATAAACCCTTCAGCGTCCACGGTAACAATATCACCGGTGTGCAGCCAGCCATTTTTCAGCACTTCCTCGCTGGCATCCGGCCGCTGCCAGTAGCCAACCATGACCTGCGGCCCGCGAATGCACAGTTCACCCGGCTCGCCCGGCGGTACGTCGCGGTCTTCATCATCGACAATACGCACGTCGGTGGACGGAACCGGCAAACCGATGCTGCCGGTGTGGCAGGTAATATCATAAGGATTAACCGACACCAGCGGTGAGCATTCGGTGAGTCCGTAGCCCTCCAGCAGATAGTGTCCGGTGAGTTTCTCCCAGCGCTCGGCCACCGCTTTCTGCACCGCCATGCCGCCACCAGCTGACAGACGCAGCGTGGAGAAGTCCAGCTGGTTAAAATTGGCATCGTTCAGCAGGGCGTTGAACAACGTATTAACACCGGTGATGGCGGTAAAGGGAAATTTGCTCAGCTCTTTAACGAAGCCGGGAATATCGCGCGGGTTGGTAATCAGCAGGTTGGTGCCGCCCAGGTCGAGGAACAGCAGACAGTTCACCGTCAGGGCAAAGATGTGATAAAGCGGCAGCGCGGTTACCACCTGCTCCTGACCGGCGCGCAGCAGTTTACCGTAGGTGGCTTTGGTCTGCTCCAGATTAGCCTGCATGTTGCCGTGGGTCAGCATGGCGCCTTTCGCCACGCCGGTAGTGCCACCGGTGTACTGCAGAAATGCCAGATCCTGATTACTGATCACAGGACGATGATAGCTCATCTGCTCGCCCTGCTGCAGCGCATGACGGAACGGTACCGCACCTGGCAGATGGTATTTCGGTACCAGCTTTTTCACGTATTTTACGACGAAATTGACCAGCGTGGCTTTCACCGGCGCCAGCTGATCGCCCATGCGCGTCAGCATCACGTGCTTAACCGGGGTTTCCGCGACCACTTTTTCCAGCGTATGGGCGAAGTTGGAGACAATGACAATTGCACTGGCACCGCTGTCATTAAGCTGGTGCTTCAGCTCGCGCGGCGTGTACAACGGGTTAACATTCACCACCACCATACCGGCACGCAGCACACCAAACAGCGCCACCGGATACTGCAGCAGATTCGGCATCATCAGCGCGACGCGATCGCCCTGCTGCAAGCCTAATCCCTGTTGCAGCCAGGCCGCAAAAGCACGGCTCTGCTGCTCCAGCTGGCGGTAAGTCATTGGCTGGCCCATGTTAATGAAAGCCACCTGATCGGCATAACGTTGCGCTGCGTGTTCGAAAAGATCGACCAAAGAGGGATAACGGTCTGCGTTAATTTCCGCTGGTACATCTGGCGGATAGCGTTTCAGCCAAACCTTGTTCAAAGATTCACCCCGATATTCTTGTTGCGTAGCCATTGCCGCCTCTGCAATCAGTGTTGTTAACAATATTTTAACTGATTGTACCAGTTTGCCTGTTCCGGCATTTTCAGGTTGCGAGGCGCATCACTAAATTTCGCGCATCGGTTGCGCGCCCAATAAAAAGGCCCGTTCGCGAGCACCGCGACCGGGCCGTAAAAAAACCTGTTTAGCGCTATTCGGTAAGAATGGTCTCGACCTGCGCCGGACCGCCGGTATTCATGCCCCAGTAGGGGTTAGGCCCCCAATAGCCGGGATGGCGACGCGTCGGCCCGTACCAAATCCACGGATCGATCGGCTGCGGCGGCGTCATCACCTGCTGAGTCAAATGCCAGCGCTGATAACCGCGCACATCAATCACCACAAAGTTGTAACTGGCTTTGCCAATTTCCCCTTTCTCGGTGCCTTTGATATTGCCCAGCACCGTGACGTACTGATTATTGACGTCGATCGGATCAACAAAACCATGAATGTCAGCATAAATGCGGCCAATTGAGGCAGCACCGAGGCGCGGTCGCGCGCTGTCATCCAGCGGCTGAGTGGCAATTTCCAGCCGGGTCAGGCCGTTAAGGTTGGTCACCTTCACGACTTTGCCGCCGAAGCGCGACTCCTGGCCGACATACAGCTGCGGCGCATTCATCACGCGTAATAAATCCTGCTGTGGAAGCTGAGAACTCCCTTTAATGGCATCCGGCACCGACACGCAGCCGCTGAGCAACAGCGCACAGGCTAACAGAGCGCCAGACATCCCTTTACGACTAATTGGCATAGCACTTCTCCTGTTATTTCTCCGTTAGACTGAAGGCGCAAAAATAAGTTGCGTGGGCGCCTAGCGTCCCGGCAATTTTTTCCATGCCACTTCATTGCGCAGATAAACCGGCTCAGCATTTTCCACCGCCACGCTATCGCCGCGCTGCCAGGCGCTGAGCGCCAGCGGCAGCATATCTTCTGCGGCAGGCAGCGTGACCGTGGTGGTCAGCAGTTGTGCCCCGGTCGTGCCAGCCAGCAGCTGCGGATAAGCCTGCCAGCCGGTGCCGACGGTGGCCCACTCGCCGCTAAGCTGCGCGATGCGCGCCTGTGCCGCTTCCGGCTTGAGTACGGCTTCGCTCTCAGCGCCCTGCCACTCGCCCTGCTGATCACGCTGATATTCTGCCCAGTAGACTTCACCCATGCGCGCATCAATCGCCGCCAGCACGCGCGTTGCCCCGGTCAAACGCCAGGCGCCCTGCGCCATGGTGGCCAGCGAGGATACGCCAATCATCGGCAAATTTGCGCCCAGCGCCAGGCCCTGCGCGATGCCAATGCCGATGCGCACGCCGGTAAAACTGCCGGGCCCGCGGCCAAACGCCAGCGCGTCCAGCGCGCTCAGCGCCAGCGACTGCGCCTGCAGCAATTCCTGCACCAGCGGCAGAATACGTTGAGTATGATCGCGGGGCGCGATTTCGAAGCGGGCATCGATCTGCTGCTGATTCAGCAGCGCGGCAGAACAGGCTTCTGTCGCGGTGTCCAGGGCTAAAATTCGGGCGGGCATAACAACCTCAGAGAATCAAAATGGCGCGCATCTTACCACAGCCTGGCACAAATTAGTGCTGCTCTGGCGGACGCACAAAGTCAATCGCACGCTGTAAATCGCGGGTGCGTGGTGTCGGCGGCAGGCTATTAAGGAACAGACCGCCATACGGACGCGACACCAGCCGCTGGTCACAAATCACCAGCACGCCGCGATCGTCGGTATCGCGAATCAGACGGCCCACGCCCTGCTTGAGGGTGATCACCGCGTCCGGCAGCTGCACATCGTTGAACGGATCGCCGCCGCGCAGACGGCAATCCTCCATGCGCGCCTTCAGCAGCGGATCTTCCGGCGAGGTAAACGGCAGCTTGTCGATGATCACCAGCGACAGCGCATCACCGCGCACGTCAACGCCTTCCCAGAAGCTGCTGGTGGCCACCAGCAGTGCATTGCCGGCGTCAAGAAACTGTTTGAGCAGCTGGCCTTTGCTGGTTTCGCCCTGCAACAGCACCGGTAAGGTCATGGAGGCGCGGAACTCCGCCGCCAGCTCACGCATCATTTTGTGCGAGGTGCACAGGAAGAAACAGCGCCCTTTGTTGGCTTCAATCAGCGGTTTCATCATGCATGCCAGCTGACGCGCACCGCCGGGATAGTTGGGTTCCGGCATGTTGCGCGGCACGCACAGCAAGGCCTGCTGCGCATAATCAAACGGACTTTCGAGGATCAGGGTGCGGGCATTATCCACGCCGAGCCGGCTGGCGAAGTGGCTCATCTGTTCGTTGACCGCCAGCGTCGCCGAGGTAAATACCCACGCCGCTTTGCGTCCGTCCATCACTTCGCGGAAGCGCTCCGCAACCGACAGCGGCGTCAGCGCCAGCGTAAAGTGCCGGCTGCTGCATTCGTACCAGTAGCTAAAGCCCGGTTCATCAATCGCACGTAAACGCTTGAGCCGGGTGCGATACAGCGCGGCACGCTCGAAGGCAGCGTCCAGCAGCGCGGAACGGCCCAGCGACAGCTTAATCACGTCGTAACACAGCTCGAGCGCATCATCCAGCAGCGTAAACATGCGCATGATGTTGTTGTCGCTCAGCAGGTCACGCAGATTGCCGCGAAAACCGGGCTCGCCCAGCGTCAGGCGGAAATCCTGTGCGCACTGCGCCAGCCGGTCGGCGGATTTCTGCAGCTGCTGCACATCGCGCACCTCGGTGCGGTAGGAAAGGATAATGTCTTTGGCGAGATCCTGCAGTTGCCGGCTCGACAGCTGCTGGCCAAAATACTGGCTGGCTATATCCGGCAGCTGGTGCGCTTCGTCGAAGATCATCACGTCAGCTTCCGGGATCAGCTCGCCAAATCCCCCCTCTTTGACCACCAGGTCAGCGAGAAACAGGTGATGGTTCACCACCACCACATCCGCATCCATCGCTTTTTTGCGCGCCTTCACCACGAAGCAATCTTTATACAGCGGGCAATCGCTGCCGAGGCAGTTATCGTTGGTGCTGGTGACGTAAGGCCAGATCGGGCTGTCTTCCGCGACGCCAGCGCAGCTGCTGACGTCGCCATCAACGGTCTCCGATGACCAGCTGCGCACGTTAATCAGATCGCCGAGCGCCTGCACGCTGAGATCGCCGCCGGTCTGATTTTGCTGCTCAAGCCGTTCCAGGCACAGATAGTTGGAGCGCCCTTTTAGCAGCGCAGTTTTGCCGCTGAACGCCAGGGCGCGGGCAATGGTCGGCAGATCGCGGTTGTAGAGCTGATCCTGCAACGCTTTGGAACCGGTCGACACAATGACTTTTTTCTTCGCCCGCAACGCCGGCGCCAGATACGCATAAGTTTTACCGGTACCGGTGCCGGCCTCGACCACCAGCTCGCCCGCCTGCTGCACCGCTTCGCTCACTGCCTGCGCCATTTCGCGCTGTGCCGCACGCGGCTTAAAGCCGGGAATTGCCTGCGCTAACGCGCCATCCGCTGCAAAATCGTCTGCCACACATCCTCACCGATTGCTCTTAAAACTACTGTAATTATGTCAGGATTCACCGCAGGCGACCACAACAGATGACAGCCGGCCATGGGATATGGCAGGCTAACGCAGCAAAAATAAAGGAGAACAGCATGACCATTACGCGTATTGATGCCGAGCACCGCATGTCCGAAGCGGTTGTACATGACCAGACCGTGTATTACACCAGCGTGCCGGAGAATCTGGATGACGATGCGGAAGCGCAGACCGCCAACGCGCTGGCGGTGATTGACCGCATCCTGACGCGCGTGGGTTCGGATAAAAGCAAAATTCTCGACGCCACCATTTTTCTGGTAGATAAAGATGACTTTGCCGCGATGAACCGCGCCTGGGATGCGTGGGTCTCGCCGGGTAATGCGCCGGTACGCTGCACGGTGCAGGCCGGCCTGATGAATCCGCGCTACAAAGTGGAAATCAAAATCATCGCCGCGTTATAACGCTCGCCGGGCGCTATTCGTCCTCTTCGAAGCGCGCCCGAATCGCTTCGCCCTGATGGTTCTGGCGAATTTCCTGCGCCACCTGCGCAATCGCCTGTCCGCTGGACATGCCGCCGGCCATCAGTTCCTGAATACGTTCCACTGCCTGCTGCTGCTGTTCGTGTGATAAAGCCGGAAGACCTGAAAACATGATGTACTCCTGTAATGGGGGGACGCATTATTCCACGCTGAACAAACAGGTGCCAGCAGCAAAAAAATATGCCAGGCTACGCGCCTGCCTGCTGAACTGATTTAGCCAAACGAACGTGAAAACCCTCTCGCTACAGTATACGCCCGATACACTTTTACACCGTTTTTCCACGCTGGCGCACCGTCCGTGGGCGATGCTGCTGACCTCAGGTCACGCCGAGCACGCGGATAACCGTTTCGATATCCTCACCGCCGACCCGCGGGTGACCCTGACGACGCGCGGTGACAGTACCGCCATCGACGACGGCACCGGCATCAGCCACTCTAACGCCGATCCGCTGCAGCTGGTGCAGCAACAGCTGGACGCGCTGGGCATCCGGCCGGCGTTTGATGCAAATCTGCCGTTTCAGGGCGGCGCGCTGGGTCTGTTTGGTTATGACCTCGGTCGCCGTTTCGAAACGCTGCCGCAGCGGGCGCAGCAGGATTTACACACGCCGGATATGGCGGTCGGCATTTATGACTGGGCGCTGATTGCCGATCATCATCGCCAGACGCTGACGCTGATTGCCCAGCACGACGCGGAGCAGCGCTGGCAGTGGCTACAGGCGCTGGCGGTGCCGCAGCCCAAACCCTTTGCCCTGACCAGCGACTGGCAGGCCAATATGAGCTATGCGCAGTACGCCGCGCGTTTCCAGGCGGTGCAGGCCTACATCCAGGCGGGCGATTGCTACCAGGTTAATCTGGCGCAGCGTTTCCAGGCCAGCTATCGCGGCGATGAGTGGCAGGCGTTTTTACGTCTCAACCGCGCCAACCGCGCGCCGTTCAGCGCCTTCCTTCGTCTGCCGCACAGTGCCGTGCTGAGTCTGTCGCCGGAGCGTTTTCTCTCGCTGCAGCAACAGCAGATTGAAACCCGCCCGATTAAAGGCACGCTGCCGCGCCTGGCCGATCCGCAGGCCGATCGATTGCAGGCGGAGAAACTGGCCAGCGCCGAAAAAGATCGGGCGGAAAACCTGATGATTGTGGACCTGCTGCGTAATGATATTGGCCGCGTCGCCGAGCCGGGCAGCGTCAGCGTGCCGGAGCTGTTCGTAGTGGAGCCGTTCCCGGCGGTGCATCACCTGGTGAGCACGGTGCGAGCCAGACTGCCGGACGCGCTCTCCGCTACCGATTTGCTGCGCGCCTGTTTCCCCGGCGGCTCCATTACCGGCGCGCCCAAGATCCGCGCCATGGAGATCATCGAGGAACTCGAACCGCAGCGGCGCAATGCGTGGTGCGGCAGTATCGGCTACATCAGCCTGTGTGGGCGTATGGACAGCAGCATTACCATCCGCACGCTGATTGCCGAAAACCAGCAACTGTACTGCGCGGCGGGCGGCGGCCTGGTGGCTGACAGCGATGCTGAGGCGGAATATCAGGAGACGCTGCACAAGCTCAACCGTATTCTGCCCTGTCTGCGTGATGAGGCGTGATATGGAGCTGACGCTGGCGCAGTTTCTCAGTCGCTTTGTGTTGCAGCCACCGCTGGCGACCGCGCACAGCGTGATCAGCGGACGCCGTGCCGCGGTGCTGGTACCGGTGATTGATGGCGACCAGCCCGAACTGCTGCTGACCCGCCGCTCCGCGCTGCTGCGCAAACACGCCGGGCAGGTGGCGTTCCCCGGCGGCATGATGGATGCCACTGACGATTCGCTGATCGCCACCGCGCTGCGTGAAGCACAGGAAGAAGTGGGCATCGCACCGCAGCAGGTGCGGGTGGTCGGCGTGTTACCGCCGGTCACCAGCAGTACCGGTTTCGCCGTCACGCCCGTTGTCGGCATCATCCCGCCGCACCTGCCGCTGCGGCTCAACCCGGATGAAGTTGAAAGCGCGTTTTCCATGCCGCTCGCTGAGGCGCTGCGGCTGGGGCGCTACAGCGGACTGACGCTGCGCCACGGTCATCGTCAGCATCAGGTGTGGCTGTCGTGGTATGAAGATTATTTTATCTGGGGCATGACCGCCGGTATCCTGCGCGCGCTCGGCCAGCAGATCGCCCTGCCCTGATCCCCCGTCCCGTTTCACCCTGGCCGAAAAATTGATCCCGTTCACATCCGGGGATACGGATAACTATTTCTGTGGTTTATAATTAGTTTATTTCATGCGAAAAGCTGCTCGCTGCCGCCCGCTGGCGATTACTATTAGCCGCATTAACGGCCTGCGCCGTAGAAAAGAAGATTTGTGAGGAGCGTCACCGGTGATAAGTGTTTTTGACATGTTCAAAGTGGGTATCGGCCCGTCCAGTTCGCATACCGTTGGCCCGATGAAAGCGGGCAAGCAGTTTGTTGATCTGCTGATCGAGCAGGGCAAGCTGCAGGATGTGACGCGCGTGGCGGTGGATGTCTACGGCTCACTGTCGCTCACCGGTAAAGGACACCACACCGACATTGCCATCATTATGGGTCTGGCCGGCTTTGAGCCTGCCAGCGTCGACATCGACAGCATTCCGGCGTTTATCAAAGATGTCGAAACGCGTGAGCGGCTGCTGCTGGCACAGGGCGCGCGCGAGGTCGACTTCCCGCGTGACGGCGGCATGGTCTTCCGTAGCGAAAACCTGTCGCTGCATGAAAACGGCATGACCCTGTACGCTTTTGCCGGCGATCGTCTGCTTGAGCGCAAAACCTATTACTCAATTGGCGGCGGCTTTATCGTCGACGAAGCGCACTTTGGTCAGTCAGTACTGGATGAGGTCGCCGTGCCCTACCCGTTCCATTCAGCCAAAGAGTTGCTCAGCCACTGCCGCGATACCGGCATGTCGCTTTCCGGGCTGGTGATGAGAAACGAGCTAGCGCTGCATAGCCGTGACGAGATTTACGCCTATTTTGGCAACATCTGGCAAACCATGCAGGCGTGTATCGATCGTGGCCTGAATACCGAAGGCGTGCTGCCGGGCCCGCTGCGCGTGCCGCGCCGCGCGGCGTCGCTGCGACGTTTGCTGGTCTCCTCAACCAAACATTCTAACGATCCGATGAACGTCATCGACTGGGTCAATATGTTTGCGCTGGCGGTGAATGAAGAGAATGCGGCTGGTGGTCGTGTGGTCACTGCACCGACCAACGGTGCCTGCGGCATCGTGCCGGCGGCGCTGGCGTATTACGATCACTTTATCGAAACGGTCACGCCGGATATCTTTATCCGCTACTTCCTCGCCTCGGGCGCGATTGGCGTGTTGTATAAAATGAACGCTTCGATTTCCGGTGCCGAAGTCGGCTGCCAGGGTGAAGTGGGCGTGGCCTGCTCAATGGCCGCCGCCGGCCTTGCTGAATTACTGGGAGCCAGCCCGGAGCAGGTGTGTGTTGCCGCTGAAATCGGCATGGAACACAACCTCGGACTGACCTGCGATCCGGTCGCTGGTCAGGTACAGGTGCCGTGCATTGAACGCAACGCCATTGCTTCGGTGAAAGCGATCAACGCCGCGCGGATGGCGCTGCGCCGCACCAGCGAGCCGCGCGTATCGCTGGATAAGGTGATCGAGACGATGTACGAGACCGGCAAAGATATGAACGCTAAATATCGTGAGACCTCGCGTGGCGGTCTGGCGATCAAGGTGCAGTGCGACTGACCGGCAACGTCGCGTTTCGCTGCTGACAATTGCAGCGATCGTCCATTATTTCTGCAATGGCCTCTACCTCCGCGTTATCAAACCAGATACATTATTTTTGCGCGCGACCTCTAATGGTCGCGCGATTTTTTAGTGCCGCTTTTTTTCTCCAGCCGCGCTAAATTTGGCCGCCGCCATGCCGATAACCTTCACGTTAATTTGGCCTCATTCTTTGTCTTAGCAAGGTGGTTACTGATGCTCCTTCCCCAGCAATTTGTGGGTCAATTTCGCCGTAAGCGCCTGCTTATTGCGTTGGTGATCGCGTCGCTGGTTCTCATTCTTACGCTGACTTTTCGCTACATCGAAGAGAAGTCACGCATTGAGCAGCAGTCCCTTAACTTTGCCACCCGCGCGATTGAACGCTTTGACCGCATGTTTTCGCCGCTGGACGTCTCCGCCAACAACACGCTGGGGCTGGTGGGCGTGCCCTGCACGCAGGTGCGCTATCCGCTGATTGAGAAGATCGCCGCGCTGCAAACCGTGCGTACCGTGCTGCTGGTGCAGGACGATACCATCTACTGTTCGAGTATTTATGGCCCGCGTCACATCTCGTTCAGCCAGACCTATCCCGAGCTGGCGATCAACAACCAGCGCATGATGCTGTCTACCGACGACTACCTGCTTAAAGGTTCACCGGTGCTGCTGCTGTGGACGCCAAAGTCGCTGGATAACCAGGACGGCCTGCTGCAGATCATCAACATTGAACTGATGACCAACTATCTGCTGGAGCCGCAGCTGCCGTGGGTGGAGCGCGCGATCTTTAACGTAGGCGGACAGAGCCTCGAGTACGGTAATCCGCTGATCGAGCATACCGTGCCGTCCGATGACGAAGTGGCATACGATCAGGCCTCGCTGCGTTATCCCTACAGCATTACGCTGTACGGCCCGTCCCCGGCGCGACTGGCGCTCAATACCCTGCCGTCTCAGCTGCCGCTGGCGGTACTGCTGAGCCTGCTGCTGGGCTACATCGTCTGGCTGGCCACCGCCAATCGCATGAGCCTGAGCTGGCAAATCAGCTATGGCATCACCGCTAACGAATTTATGGTCTACTGCCAGCCGCTGATCAATGCCCGCAGCGGCGACTGCGATGGTATCGAGCTGCTGCTGCGCTGGCACAATCCGCGTCAGGGCTGGATTGCCCCGGACGTATTTATTCCGCTGGCCGAACGCCAGAACCTGATTGCACCGCTGACGCGCTTTGTGATTGCCAGAGTCGTCGCGGAGTTGCCTAATCTGCCACAGTGCCCGGCTTTCCATATCGCGATTAACGTCGCGGCCAGCCACTTCCGCGATCGCCTGATTGTTGAGGATTTACAGCGCTACTGGTGGCCCGCCAATCCCCTGCCGAAACTGGTGGTGGAGCTGACCGAGCGCGATGCGCTGCCGGTCATCGACCAGACGGTCGTGGCGCAGCTGCATGAAATTGGCGTGCGGCTGGCGATTGACGATTTCGGTACCGGCCACAGTTCGCTGGCCTATCTGAAAGACCTGAAGCCGGACGTGCTGAAAATCGATAAAATCTTTACCGCCGCGATTGGTACTGACGCGATCAACGCCACGGTGACGGATATGGTGATTTCACTGGCGCAGCGGCTGAATATCGCGCTGGTCGCGGAGGGAGTGGAAACCGCCGAGCAGGCGCATTATCTGCGCGAGCGCGGCGTGGATCATCTGCAGGGTTACTACTATGCGCGCCCGATGCCGATTGAGGACTTCCCGCAATGGCTGGCGCAGCATCAGGCGCAGCTGGGCGCCTGATGCCGGACGACATCAGGCGTCGCCCTCTTCCTCGTCATGGTGCGGCTTGTCTTTGGTGACGCGCACCAGATCTATACGGTAATCCGTGGCTTCGATAATCTGGAAGTGCAGCGGTGGCAAATCGATAATCTCGCCCGGCAGCGGCAGCTGTCCCTTCTGCTCAATCAGCAGGCCGGCCAGCGACGCGTGATCTTCATCCGGATCGACCAGCTCATGGTGGTCGAGCAGCTGCTGCAGCGAGTGCAGATCGGTACCGCCCTTCACCAGCCAGCCGTCGCCATCCGCCACCACATCCGGCGTTTCGTCTTCGTCCGGGAACTCACCGGCAATCGCTTCCAGCACGTCCAGCGGCGTAATCAGGCCCTGCACCACACCAAATTCGTTGGTAACGATGACGAAGCTCCCTTTAGCGCGACGCAATACGCCCAGCAGGTTGATCGGATCCAGCGTTTCCGGCACCACAATCGGCGGCGTGTTGGCCGCGAAGGTCGCGACATCCATACCGTGCTCCAGTGCCACCAGCAGCTCTTTCGCGCGCACCACGCCGATGATCTCATCCAGCTCGCCGCGACACACCGGGAACAGACTGTGTGGCGTATCCAGCAGCTGAATGCGGATCTCATCCAGCGGACGCGAGACGTCAACCCACGAGATATCGCCGCGCGGCGTCATGATGCTGCGAATCGAACGCTGTGACAGCGTCAGCACGCCGTTAATCATGTAACGCTCTTCGTCTTTAAACGCTTCCTGCGGCATCGCTTCGGTCAGCGACGCTTCTTCAGTATGCGCCGGCTGGTTACGCTGACGCCCGCCCATCAGACGCAGAATCGCTTCGGCGGTACGTTCACGCATCGGACGGTGCGCCTGATGACGGATAAAGTTCCGGCGCGCAATCTGGTTAAACAGCTCGATCAGAATCGAGAAGCCAATTGCCGCGTACAGATAACCTTTCGGAATATGGAAACCAAAGCCTTCCGCCACCAGCGACAGACCGATCATCAGCAGGAAGCTCAGACACAGCACCACCACCGTTGGGTGCGCGTTGACGAAGCGGGTCAGCGGTTTTGAGGCCAGCAGCATCACGCCCATGGCAATCACCACTGCCGTCATCATCACCGGCAGATGGTTCACCATACCGACGGCGGTAATCACCGCATCCAGGGAAAACACCGCGTCCAGCACCACAATCTGCGTCACGACCGCCCAGAAGCTGGCATAGGCTTTGTTGCCCTGATGCTCCATGCCACGGTTTTCCAGCCGCTCGTGCAGTTCCATGGTGGCCTTAAACAACAGGAACAAACCACCAATCAACAGAATTAAATCTCGTCCGGAAAAGCTGAAATCGCCTACGCTGAATAGGGGTCGCGTCAGCGTCACCATCCAGGAGATCAGCGACAGCAGGCCGAGGCGCATCACCAGCGCCAGCGACAGACCAATCAGGCGCGCTTTATCGCGCTGTTTCGGTGGCAGCTTGTCGGCAAGAATGGCGATAAACACCAGGTTGTCGATGCCGAGCACAATCTCCAGCACGATCAGCGTCAGTAAACCCGCCCAGATTGAGGGGTCGAAGAGAAATTCCATCAATGACTCCTTGCTAAACGTAAGGGCGAACGCGACTGAGCCTGCGCCGGAAGGCGAGACGAGAGAGCGTTAACGGATGAGGCAACACCGGCAGGTGTCAGGGTGCGCGCTGAGCAGCGCGGGGAACAAGTGAAGCGACGTCGGTGACGGTCCATATAGGTGAGCTAAAGCCCGGTACTCCTGAGTAATAAACAGAAAGCTAATGTATCAGTTACATCAACAACGTCAAAAAATTTTCTTACATTTACAAATAACTGCGCCAGCGCAAGAAACTGCCATAAAAATGCCCGTTGCCGCCGGTACGCTCTGAATAGCAGAGCAACGTCACAAATTTTATTTTTTCGCTCACTAAAATAAATCGCGACCTTACTGATGTATCGCGGAATGTTTTGGGCCTTTTCCTGATGACTTTCTTCAATTTAGTCCCGGGCGATCCACAGAAAATAACAACGGTAATTCTCAATGATTCCCGGCCATGGTCGGGAACTCTCATGCGAACGGAGGTAGCAAGTGACCATTGCGCTTGTAATTGGTACACATGGCTGGGCGGCAGAACAGCTGCTGAAAACAGCAGAAATGCTGTTGGGCGAGCAGGAAAATGTCGGATGGATTGATTTCGTTCCCGGCGAAAATGCAGAAACGCTAATCGAAAAATATCAGGCACAGCTCGCCCGACTCGACACGTCGAAAGGCGTGCTGTTTCTGGTGGACACCTGGGGCGGCAGCCCGTTTAACGCCGCCAGCCGCATCGTAGTGGACAAACCGGGCTATGACGTTATTGCCGGGGTCAACATTCCCATGCTGGTGGAAACCCTGATGGGGCGCGATGACGATCCATCGCTGGAAGAGCTGATCCATATCGCCGTCGAGGCCGGCCGCGAGGGGGTGAAAGCACTCAAAACCGAATCCGCCGCGCCGGCAGCGGCAGCGCCGGCCCCGAAAGCTCCTGCCCAGCCGCAGAAACCGCTGGCACCGGGCGAGCACATGAAAATTGGCCTGGCACGTATCGATGACCGTCTGATCCATGGCCAGGTGGCCACGCGCTGGACCAAAGAGACCAACGTGACGCGCATCATCGTCGTCAGTGATGAAGTGGCTAACGATCACGTACGCAAAACCCTGCTGACTCAGGTGGCGCCGCCGGGCGTGACCGCCCACGTGGTGGATATCGCCAAGATGATCCGCGTGTGGAACAACCCGAAGTACGGTTCCGATCGCGTGATGCTGCTGTTTACCAATCCGACCGATGTTGAGCGCGTGGTAGAACAAGGCGTGGATATCAAGTCGGTGAATATCGGCGGCATGGCCTTCCGTCAGGGGAAAACGCAGGTTAATAACGCGGTGTCGGTGGATGAGAAGGACATCGCTGCCTTCCGCAAGCTGAATGAGCGAGGTATCGAACTGGAAGTGCGTAAAGTCTCCAACGACCCGAAATTGAAAATGATGGACCTGATTGCGAAGGTCAATGCCTGATTCGCCTGTGCCTGCGCGCGTGGGCAAAAAGTTCTGATCTTGCTGAGGAAAAATGCAATGGAAATAACCTCGCTACAAATAGTGTTGATATTTATTGTGGCCTGTATTGCCGGGATGGGATCGATTCTCGATGAGTTCCAGTTCCACCGGCCGCTGGTGGCCTGTACCCTGATTGGTGCAGTGCTGGGTGATATGAAAACCGGCATCATCATTGGCGGTACGCTGGAGATGATCGCGCTGGGCTGGATGAACATCGGTGCGGCAGTGGCACCGGATGCGGCGCTGGCTTCCATCATCTCTACCATTCTGGTCATTGCCGGCGGTCAAAGCGTCGGTGCCGGTATTGCGCTGGCCATCCCGCTGGCCGCAGCCGGTCAGGTGCTGACCATCATCGTACGTACCATCACTGTCGCCTTCCAGCACGCTGCGGATAAAGCTGCGGAGAAAGGCAACCTGACGGCGATTTCGTGGATCCACGTCTCTGCCCTGCTGCTGCAGGCGATGCGTATCGCTATCCCGGCGCTGATTGTGGCGGTCTCGGTCGGTACCAGCGCGGTACACAGCCTGCTGAGTTCAATTCCGGAAGTGGTCACCAATGGTCTGAACATCGCCGGCGGCATGATCGTGGTGGTCGGTTACGCGATGGTGATCAACATGATGCGTGCCGGTTACCTGATGCCGTTCTTCTATCTTGGCTTTGTCACCGCCGCGTTCACCAACTTTAACCTGGTGGCGCTGGGCGTGATTGGCGTGGTAATGGCGGTGCTGTATATCCAGCTGGCGCCAAAATACAACCGCGTTGCAGGCGCTGCCTCGGCGGGCCCGGCTAACAACGACCTCGACAACGAACTCGACTAGGAACAGGTGACATCATGGTAGATACAACCAATACTCCAAAGAAACTCACCCCCGGTGACGTGCGCGGTGTGTTCCTGCGCTCCAACCTGTTTCAGGGTTCGTGGAACTTTGAACGCATGCAGGCGCTGGGCTTCTGCTTCTCAATGGTGCCGGTGATCCGTCGCCTGTATCCGGAAAACAACGACGAGCGCAAGCAGGCGATTAAGCGTCACCTTGAGTTCTTCAACACCCATCCTTACGTGGCGGCGCCGGTGCTCGGCGTGACCATGGCAATGGAAGAGCAGCGCGCCAACGGTGCGGCGATCGATGACGGTGCCATTAACGGCATCAAAGTGGGTCTGATGGGTCCGCTGGCTGGCGTGGGCGACCCGATTTTCTGGGGGACCGTGCGTCCGGTGTTCGCCGCACTGGGTGCCGGTATCGCGATGAGCGGCAGCCTGCTTGGTCCGCTGCTGTTCTTCTTCCTGTTTAACATTGCGCGCATGCTGACCCGCTATTACGGCGTGGCTTATGGCTATCGCAAAGGGGTGGATATCGTCAGCGATATGGGCGGCGGCTTCCTGCAAAAACTTACCGAGGGGGCATCGATACTCGGCCTGTTTGTCATGGGGGCGCTGGTCAACAAATGGACGCACGTCAACGTGCCGCTGGTGGTATCCCGCATCACCGACCAGACCGGCAAAACCACGGTCACCACCGTGCAGTCGATTCTCGACCAGCTGATGCCCGGCCTGATTCCACTGCTGCTGACCTTTGGCTGTATGTGGCTGCTGCGCCGTAAAGTTAACGCGCTGTGGATCATCGTTGGCTTCTTTGCCATCGGTATCTTTGGTTACTGGATCGGCCTGCTCGGTCTGTAATCTCACCGCCGGGAGTCAGACTCCCGGCGTTTTTTGAACGGTGTGACCTGAGCGCCAACGCTGAGGTCACTTCGGTTGAGGAAGAAGCCTGTATGTCACTGACTGACGCCCTGATTGCCCTGCTGATCGCCGCTCTCGCCCTGTTTGCGATTTACGACGATGTCATCCTGCCCCGCCGCAATGGACCGACCCGACTGCGCGTCACCCTGCGCCGCCGCCATAAAATCGACAGCGGCATCTTTATCGTGCTGCTACTGATTCTGCTGTGGAACAACGTCAGCCATCATGGCCCGCAGCTCACCACTACCCTGCTGATGGTGCTGTGCTTTATGGCTATCTGGCTGTTCTGGATCCGCAGCCCGCGGCTGCTGATGAAAAATGACGGCCTGTTTTTTGCCAGCGTGTGGATCGATTACCGGCGTATTCAGAGTATGAACCTGTCAGAGGATGGCATTCTGGTGATGCAGCTGGAGCAGCGTCGCTTGCTGATAGCGGTGAAAAAGCTCGACGATCTGGAGAAAATCTATCATACGCTGGTGGAGGCGCGTTAAACGCGCTGCCACAGCGTCAGGGTGAAATCCGCGTCACAGCTAAAGCTGGCGCTGGAGGCCAGCTGCTGCCACACCGCTTCACGCGCACGCCAGGCAAAGGGGGTCATCTGCAGCAGGCTCACCGCTTCCGCCCCGTTCAGTGTCATCGTGTAGTGAAGGTTTTGCTGATCGATCTGTTCAAATCCCGCATAGTTTTTCTCTTCCGCCGTATGCAACTGCACTTCGCGATAGATCAACGCCTTAAACTGCTGCAGATGGTGCGGCCCCGGCGTCACCGTCAGCAAATAGCCGCCGGGCCTGATAACGCGGCTCAGCTCCTGCTCGTTACAGGGCGCGTAAATGCGCACGATGGCGTCCAGTGAACCATCGGCAAACGGCAGGCGCTGGCTGGAGGCGACACAAAAGTTAACCGCGCGATAGCGCTTTGCCGCCATGCGCACCGCGGCTTTGGCCACATCCAGACCGTACAGATGGCTGTCGGGCAACGCGGCAGCCAGGGCGGCGGTGTAATAGCCTTCGCCACAGCCGATATCCAGCAGCTGCGCGGGCCGGTTCGTGAGCGGCTGAGCCAGACGTTGCGCCACCCGATCGCGCAGCGGCTGATAGTGTCCGGCATCCAGAAAGGCCCGGCGCGCCTGAAGCATCTCTGCGCTGTCGCCCGGTTCCCGTGAACCTTTGTGCTGCACCGGCAGCAGGTTGACGTACCCCTCTTTCGCCCGATCGAACTGATGACCGGACGCACAGCGATAACTGCTGGCGTGCAGGTGCAAAGCGAGGTGGCAAAGTGGGCAAATCAACGACATAGATAACTCCGGGTTAGCGATTCGCGGCGCAGTTTACCCTGATCATCCGGTAACAGAAAGGATAAAGAAAAGCCCCGCTCATTGAGCAGGGCTTTTAAGATTCGATTCAGCGGTGCATGACACCGAGCCTGAGTGCGAAATCAGATAGCAGTAACGTTAACTGCTGCCGGGCCTTTCTGGCCGTCCTGAATTTCAAACTCAACTTGTTGACCTTCGGCCAGGGTTTTAAAACCGTTGCCCTGGATAGCAGAGAAGTGTACGAACACGTCTTTGCTGCCGTCAGCAGGAGTAATGAAACCAA
>NZ_JASEWO010000313.1:0-2443 GCF_030024295.1 Pantoea sp. Pa-EAmG | reverse complement strand
AAGCAATCTTTCGGCATGAACGAACAACTCGCAGAAATTCAGCGCCTGCTGCGCAACCTGATCCGCATCGGAACCGTGTCGGCCGTGAACCTTGATGACGGGCTGTGCCGTGTCGATACGGGCAAAAACACAACTGGCTGGCTGCACTGGCTGAGCGCCCGCGCGGGTAAAACCCGTTCGTGGAACGCACCGTCAGTGGGTGAGCAGGTACTCGTGTTATGCCTGGGCGGCGAACTCGATACCGGGTTTGTGCTGCCGGGCATTTACTCCGACGCCAGCGCTGCCCCCTCTGCTTCGGCTGACGCGCTGCACTGGTCATTCCCTGACGGCGCAGTGATTGAATATGAGCCTGCAACCGGCGCGCTGAGCGCAACTGGCGTAAAGACGGCAACCATCAAGGCAGCGGTGAAAATCCTGTTCGACTCGCCAGAGGTTGAGTGCACGGCGCTGCTTAAAACCGCGCAGCTGGAAGTCACGCAGGGCGGCAGGATGAGCGGCAATATTGAGCATGGCGGCGGTAAGTTCAGTTCTAATGGTGTCGTCGTGGATGACCATGACCACGGCGGCGTACAGCGTGGCGGCAGCAGAACGGACGGCCCTAAATGACAACCGCTAAATATACCGGCATGAATCGGGAGACCGGCGCGGCGTTGACTGACCTTGAGCATATCCGCCAGTCCGTGCGCGATATTCTGATTACGCCGGTTGGATCCAGGGTAATGCGCCGGCGCTATGGCTCGCTGCTGTCGGCGCTGATTGACCAGCCACAGAACACGGCGCTGCGCCTGCAGATCATGTCGGCCTGCTACATGGCGATCCTCCAGTGGGAGCCGCGCGTAAAGCTGAGCGGCGTCAGCTTTGAAACCTCTTTCAACGGCAGCATGGTGGTCGCGCTGACCGGCACCCGCGCTGACACCGCGCAATCATTTACATTAACCGTTCCTGTGAGCTGAAAACATGGCAATTATCGACCTGAGCCAGCTGCCCGCGCCCGACGTGGTAGAAACGCTGGACTATGAAGCGCTGCTGGCTGAACGCAAAGCCACGCTGATTTCACTCTATCCGGCCGAGCAGCAGGACGCCATCGCGCGCACGCTGTCGCTGGAGTCCGAGCCCATCGTTAAGCTGCTGCAGGAGAACGCCTATCGCGAGGTAATACTTCGTCAGCGCATCAACGAGGCGGCGAAGGCCGTTATGGTGGCGTACGCGCTCGATGGCGACCTTGACCAGCTCGGCGCCAACAACGGCGTTGAGCGCCTGACGATTACGCCTGCAGATCAAGCGACCATTCCTCCGACGGCGGCGGTAATGGAAAGCAACGATGATTTCCGCGCCCGCAACACCGTTTCTGCCAGTATGGCCGCGCTGGAGAACCCGCGTGAACGCGCGCTCATCGTGGGGTACTCGCTCATCATCATGCCGGACATGACCCGCTATGCCGGTGACGGTGCCGGCATCAAGGCCATTACCGGCGGGGACAAGGTGGCAATTGATCCCAAGCATAAGGCGCCGTACTCCACGCGCATCCCGGCCGTCATTCTGGCCGTCAATAATAACGCCATGTCGTTCAGCGATCGCAGCGGGGGCATATCGCGGCGCCGGGTTATTTTTAACTTTTCACGGGTCGTTCCGGAGAACGAACGTGATCCGCTGATGACGGTAAAAATTGAGGCTGAGCTGCCAGTCATCATCCGCCACCTTCTCACCCACTTTGCTGATCAGCAGGTGGCCCGTGAGCTGCTGTCTGAACAACAAAGGTCTGAGGAGGCGCTGGCCATCAAGCGCGAGTGCGATTCGCTGGTGGATTTCTGCGGTTACCTGACGGCTTCACAACAGTGTGACGGCATGTTTATCGGTAATGCAGAAGTGATTCCGTTCAGCCCGCGACGTTATCTCTATCATGCCTATATGGCTTATATGCGGGCGAACGGGCTGAGCAAGCCGGTGTCTCTGACGCGCTTCGGCACGGACATGCCCGGAGCCATGGCTGAGTATGGTAAAGCGTATCTTCGCAAGAAAAGTACCAAAGGCCATATGCGCTCTAACCTCACGCTCAGCCAGGATGCTGAAGCGTGGTTACCTTTTGCTGCCGGAGAACAGGAAAAATAAATAAATTAAAAAAGTGTCCACTACTCTCCACTTTTTTTAATTTTTATTTTTATAACAATAACTTAACGGGTGGATAGTTAATTTTCAACTCTCCACCCGTTATTTATACTTTTCTTGTAAAACAAAGAGTTAATAGGTGGAGAGTTAGAGTGGACAGTCTCCACTTTCCTGACTGAAAAATGCCTGGAAGAACAGGTGGAGAGTCTAAGCGATGGGTGGAGAGTAGTGGACACTTGAATAACAACTATCCACCCATTAACCGTCTGAAAATAAATTAAAAAAAAGAAAAAGTGGAGAGGTGGACAGTTAAAGTACTATTCTTTTTTTTCGTGCG
>NZ_JASEWO010000086.1:0-19117 GCF_030024295.1 Pantoea sp. Pa-EAmG | reverse complement strand
TTAGTGTTCGGACAGGGATCGTTGCCCTGGGCGGTGGATTCTACTGAAATTCTGTTCAGGACGAAAGTCGCGGGATCCTGCGGTTTAAAAGAAAGGATCTTAAGTCTTTTATATGATCTCTCTGTTAGATCTGTTATTAGGATCGCCCCTGGCTGTTGATAACCCGGAAAAGCGTCGTGGCAACAGGGGATTAGCGAGGATCGTTTACTGTGAATGATCGGTGATCCTGATCCGTATAAGCTGAGATCAACTTTGCTACTTATGCACAGCGTAAAAAAGCATCAGCGGTTGTTCTTTGGATAACTACTGGTTATACGCATGAAATAACGGATCTTATCCACAGGGCGACGCAGGTAAAAAGCGATAAAACAGCGGAATCAACTGGGGATCGACACAAATACCCGATCCCCGACCAGCAAAGATCGTCTTAAATCTGCGGGTGCCAGCTGGCGACCCACACTTCCGCCGGATCTTCCGGAATCTCATGTTCCAGCACGTCGATCTCCAGCCGATCGCCAATACGTTTGGCGCCCAGCTGCGTTAACGTCGTCTCCAGCAGCTTGATCGCACCGCAGAACAGATCGTATTCATGATTACCGATACCCACTGCGCCAAAGCGTACGCCTGACAGATCCGGCTGGCTCTCCTGCAGCGCTTCATAAAACGGCAGCAGGTTGTCCGGCAGTTCGCCGGCACCGTGCGTTGAGCTGACAATCAGCCAGACGCCCTCCTGCGGCACCTCATCCAGCTCGGGTCCGTGCAGCAGTTCGGTTGAAAAGCCTGCTTCCTGCAGTTTCTCTTCCAGATGTTCAGCGACATATTCGGCGCTGCCAAGGGTACTGCCACTGATTAAGGTAATATCGGCCATGATGCTCTCCCGCACTAAAGGCGAGCATTGTACGCTGTGATCAAGCGGTGATCCACCTGTGGAAAACAGGGTTAATCGTCGATAGCATCAGGCGACAAGGCGCATCACAAAAGCGATCCGCCCGGGATAAGGTTATGCACAGCGGGGAAGCCGATCACGGCTTGATGGTACGCATGATCGGGTTTTGCAGCGAGATCAGCGTCTCGGTGGACTGGATTTCATCAATGGTCTGGATCTTGTTGATCAGCACCTGCTGCAACGCATCAATGGAGCGGCACATCACTTTAATAAAAATGCTGTAGTGGCCGGTGGTATACCAGGCTTCCACCACTTCATCCAGCGCTTCCAGTTTGCTGAGCGCTGCCGGATAGTCGCGCGCGCTTTTCAAAATGATGCCGATAAAACAGCAGACATCAAATCCGAGCTGCCGTGGATCGATCTCCACGCGCGTACCCAGAATAATCCCCGCCTGACGCATTTTCTCGACGCGCACGTGAATCGTGCCGGGGCTGACGTTGAACTGCTTGGCGAGTTCGGCGTACGCGGTGCGCGCGTTTTGCAGCAGCGCATTTAAAATGCCGCGGTCGAGATTATCCAGTTGCAGGTGTTCCGCCATCATCCATCCTCATTAGGTTCGTCTTCTCTGAACAGGGAGAATGTGCAGCAAATTAGCGGGACAGGCAAGGCGCAGACAGCGGAGCTGCCGCTGTCTGCACGCTTTTTAGCGCTTACGCCACAGCGTCAGCTGGGCCTGTGTGTGCTGGAACTTACGCGCGGTTTCGCGAATTACAAACGGCACGTCCTGCGGCGGCGCAACCTCCTCAAAGGCATCGCGCAGCAGTCGTTGCAGCGCCTGCCAGGTGGTGAGCACTTCACCGTTTTCACGGAAACCGCCCAGCCAGTTCTCCTTCGGCGTGAACTCTTCCAGCCAGGTGTAAGGTGAGGAGATGGCCAGCAAACCGCCGGAGCGGATCATCGGCGTGATGTCCTGCAGGAAGCGCTTCGGCTGGCGCAGGCGATCGATCAGGTTAGAGGCCAGTACCAGATCGTAGCCATCGGGCTGCGGTTTCAGGTTACAGGCATCGCCCTGCACAAACTGAATGCGCTGCGCCAGGGTCTCATCGAAACCAAACTCTTTCAGCCGCACCTGGCGATACTCCACCAGCTCTCCCTCTTCCGGCACCACGTAACGGAAATCCTCGCCCGAGGTCAGCTGCAGCGCCACGTCGATAAAGCGCGCCGAGTAATCCATGCCGGTGACCGCAGCAAAATGGCGCGCCAGTTCAAAGCTGGCACGGCCGGTGGCGCAACCGATATCCAGCGCGTGGCCGCGCTGCGCGCAGTGCGGCAGCACGATATCGACCAGCGCCGCCGCGTAGTTCGGCACACCGTAATAGCCGGGGCCGTACTGGAAGTCGAGGTACTGCGACACCATGCTGTCGGTTTCATACGGATTCAGCGCCATGCTCTCCTGATGCGAGGAAACCACGTAGCGGAAACCGGCATGCTGGAAGAAGTGGCGCCGGAAGGCGTAGCGTGAGGATTTCAGCGCTTCGTTGCCGGTGGAGATCCAGCTGCCGCCTTTGATCAGCGCATGTTTGCCGTCAAAGGTGGGCGTGGAGAAATCGTCATACAGCGGATGTACCCTGAAGCCTTCAAAGCCGTTGGTCGGCGTGGTGGTCCACTGCCAGACGTTGCCGACAATGTCGAAGAAATCACCCTGGGTAAAGTGGTCTACCGGACAGGAAGAGGCCCAGCGGGCAAGATTGATGTTGCCCGGCGCGTCGATCCAGTCCGGCTGATCGCCGGCAACCTGCTCGCGCAGCTGCATCCACTCGGCTTCGCACGGCAGCTGGATCGCTTTGCCGCTCTCTTCCGCCAGCCAGCGGCAGAATGCCGCGGCTTCCAGCTGATTCACTTCGGCGGGCCAGTCCCACGGCATCGCCACTTCTTCGGTCATCAGGCGCAGCCGGAGATCGTCAGGTTGCGCGATGTCGCCGACCCAGAAAGTCGGCATCTGCGGCTGGGCAAACTCGCGCCAGCCCCAGCCTTCGTCATCCCACCAGCGGCGTTCGTTATAGCCGTTGGCGGCAATAAAATGAAAGAACTCGGCGTTGCTCACCAGCATTTTGCTGGCTTTGAACGGTTTCAGCTCAGTTGTAAGGCTGCCGTATTCATTATCCCAGCCGTAGGTATCATCGGTTTTACCCTGCGTGACGCGTCCGCCTGGCATCGCCACCAATGTATTGGCCGGTACCGAGGCACGATCGTGGCGCGCCTGCGGACACGCCGGCCAGTGCGGCTGCGGTTTAACCCACTCAAGCGGCAGCTGGCGGATCAGCACGCTGGAGGTTTCGAGGTGAATACGCTCATGCTCAATGCCCATCAGAATCACCCACGCCGGGCTGTCCCAGTCAATCGGCAGCTCCAGCGGCATGGTGCGGATGAATTCACTTACCACGGTTTTCACTTTACCGCGGTAGTCGCGCACCTCGGCCACGTCCGGCCAGCTGTAATGGCTGTCGTCGAGATCGTCCCAGCTCATCTCATCCACGCCGATCGCCATCATCGCCTCGATGCGATCGTCAATACGCTGCTGCAGATAACCGCCCGCCATCAGCTTATTAATGTAGAAAGTGGCGGTATGGCCAAAGTAAAAGATCAGCGGATGGCGCAGGGTGATGGCTTTATTAAAGTACGCGCGCTCATCGGCGAGGCAGTCGAACAGGCTTTCGTACAGCTCCCAGGTCTGGGTGAAATAGGCCAGCAGTTCGGCGCGTTTGGCGTCGCTGCTGCTGCCGGAAAGCCGAACGGTGCGGGTGGGCGCAGGCAATTGATCGTGAAGATGAGCGGTTGTCACAGTGAACTCCGTAAGCTGATTAAACACAGCGGGTAATTCACTATAGCAAATTAGCATTTCTGCCTGATGAATTAGCGTTTCCAGCGGCGCAGCAGGCGGCTTTTCAGGCCGGTATCGAAGCGCCAGATGTGATCGAAAATGCGCAGAATGCCAGGCTTGCCGTGCGCCGACATCGCCACGGCGTGGAAGCGTTGCTGATGGTGACGCTGGCGCTGTTTAATGGTGCTGACGATGTCGTCCGGCAGGCGCTGGGCGATAAAATCGGAAACGATCACCGCATCGGCTTCCTGCCACTGACTGCCCTCCATACGCGTGACCACCGCAGACAGGCAGGCGGCTAGATCGGTGCCGCCGCGAAAACGCTGGCTGAGAAAACGGATTGCCTGCTCGATGCCGTTATCCGCGGTCAGCTCGTAGCCAATCACTTCGTGAGCAAACAGCATGATGTAGCAGCGCCGCCTGTCGGCCAGCGCCACCTTCAGCAGCGCCAGACAAAACGCTTTGGCGCAGCGTTCATTGAAACCGCCCATCGAACCAGAGGTATCCACGCAGACGATGAACGGGCCGCGCGGCTGTGCTTCGTGCTGCTGATGGCTGGCCGGGCGCAGCGTCACTTTCTCGTGCCAGGCATCGCCCTGTAACCGGTAGGTCAGCAGGCGTTTCTCCACCAGCCGGCGATAAAACTCCAGCTCCAGTTCGCTGATGCTCAGCGCCGCCAGCTCCGGAGGCAATAAACGCAGCACGTCATCGCTCTGATGGATGCCGCTGACCTCTTCCGGCACGTTGTCCGGCTCGCGCTCCAGCTGATGAAACGCTTCCAGCGGCGCATCCTGGGACGGTACCGATTTCGCTTCGCGGCTGCGTCCCAGCTGCTGCGCCAGTTTCATCAGTTCCGGCTGCTGGGCGAGGAAATCGCCGTACTGCACAATCAGCTCATAGTCGCCATGCTGCAGTGGTGCCTTGCTCAGATCCCACAGGCGTCCGGCGGCGGCTTCGTCGTCATCGGTCAGAATCGGCGCCAGCTGGCCGCTGATGGCCATGCGCTGCTGCAGCTCGGCCATCAGGCGTTCCCGCTGCTCTTCCAGCAGGGTTTCGTTCAGCGTCAGGGTTTGCAGCGTCAGGCTCAGACGCCAGCGCTGCAGGAACAGCGTGTGCTGCGCATTGCTCAGCTGGGCGCTGTCGGTATGCAGCAGCAGTTTGCTGGCTTCTTCGATAAACGGGGACGGCAGCGCTTTCAGCTGCGTCATGATGGCGGGCAGTTGCTCACTGAAGGCGTGGCTGCTGAGCAGCTGCATCTGCTGGAAGAGCTGAAATTCGCGTGCCAGCGCGTCCGGCACCGGCGTGGTTTTCATCTGGGCGGCAATCTCGGCGCGCCAGCGCGGCAGCTCGCCCATCATCGCCTGTTTCAGGCGCGGAAATTTTTCAAAGAACAGCGCCAGCTGTGGCGAGGCCAGCAGTGCCACAATCAGCTCTTCGATCAGCTCGGTTTCGCCAATCGACAGCAGCGTGCTGAGCGTCTCCAGCGAGATCATTTTCTCGCCTGTTTCAGCTGTTCCGCCACATCCTGCAGGCTGGTTTCGACGCGTGCCAGCCAGTCGTCGCTGATAAACAGGCAGCGCTGGTGCTGGCTAAATAGCGTGCGCTGCGCGCGCAGCTGGGCCTCCAGCGCGTCGTACTCTTCAATGATTTCCTGCGGCACGTCGCTGCTGCTGGCGGCACCCGGCAGCGTCAGGCGCGTGGACTGCAGGCTGACGTCGCGCAGCGTCAGACAGTGGTGCGCATCCACCAGCAGGTCGAGCGTCTGGCCAAAGCCAATGCCGTTGAGCTTGCCGCGGATCTCGCCCGCCTTCAGCAGCCACTGATTGAGCGCATCGCGTGCCACCACCACGTGCGTGACCTGCATGTCGTGCAGCGTCAGCGGCTGCTGCAGCATCAGGGTCAGCTGTTCGTCCGTGATCGAGGCCGGTAATTCATAGTGCGGTTTGCGGCTGAACATGCCGCTGTGCTTTTCCAGCGTCAGCGCCTGCGCCACGCTCTGCTGCTGTTGCAGCGCCAGCCGGCGCGCTTTGATCTGCTGCAGCGTGTGCAGCATCGCCTGCTGCTGCCACGCGTGCTGCGTCATCAGCGCATCAATTTCACGGTCCAGCAGCTGCATGGAAGCCACGTCGTGCCACAGGCAATCTTTCAGCAGGATCAGATCAAGCGGGGCAATCGCCACACGGCCGCTGTAAAACGCGCTGGCCTGCAGCAGATGGATGGCTTTTTTCCAGCGGCGATCGGAGATATACGGCGCCTCTGGCAGATTCTCCAGCTGCTGGCGCAGCTGATAGATCAGTTCAAACACATGATCGGGCAGGCTGACCTGGCTGATGCCTTTCTGCCACTGCTGATACTCTTCATCGCTGATGCACAGCGATTCCGCCACCGGGTTGGCGTTTTCATCCTGCTGGTGGGTCAGCATGCTGCGGAAGTTCTGCTTTTCATGTACGTTGTCGAGCCACAGCCGGATCAGCATACGGTCGTACAGCGCTTCCAGACCGCTGTCAGATTCCGGCAGTTCGTTGGAGGCGGTGACCAGCAGGCGCATCGGGATCGGCTCTTCGCTGTCGCCGTTGCGGAAGCGACGTTCGTTGATGGCGGTGAGCAGCGTATTGAGAATCGCCGGACCGGCTTTCCAGATCTCATCCAGAAAGACAATTTCGGCATCCGGCAGATAGCCTTTGGTCAGACGCTGATAGCGTCCTTCATCTTTCAGCGCCTGAATCGACAGCGGGCCAAACACCTCTTCAGGTGTGGAAAATCGGGTCATCAGGTATTCAAAGGCACGGGCGTGCTGGAAGGCGTATTTCAGGCGGCGGGCAATCAGGCTCTTGGCGATGCCCGGTGGCCCGAGCAGAAACACGCTTTCGCCGCTCAGCGCTGCCAGCAGGCAGAGACGAATGGCATGATGCCGTTCATACAGCCCTTTCTCCAGGGCATTGCTGAGGCGAGAAATTCTTTCTGCCAAAAGATGGGGTTGAGCCATAATCACATCATTGTCCTTCTGATCCTGGTGCCGTCATATTCTGGCGAGCGCAATACTCTACTGTTTATCATGCGTGAAAGCGTTGATAGCCGTCAGCTTTTTTGTTTCAGAAGGTTGAGGTGAGGCAAATCGCGGGTTTTCAGCGCATTTCGCGCCGATTTTCGGCGAAAAAACGCTGCACAGACGGCGTAATGCCAGACGGTAAAAGTAGGTTTTTTCGGGAATATGTGCATACTGTGCGCTTTTTGATGATCTGAGCGCCGGGCTGAGGCCTGCGCGGCTCCAACAAAAGACAACTTATGAGCTCGGATAAGAAACAGTCCCTTGGCGCAGTCACTCTGGCGGCGATCGGCGTGGTGTATGGCGATATCGGTACCAGTCCGCTCTATACCCTGCGCGAGTGTCTCTCTGGTCAGTTCGGCTTTGGCGTGGAACGCGAGGCGGTGTTTGGCTTTCTGTCGCTGATCTTCTGGCTGCTGATTCTGGTGGTTTCGCTTAAATACATTAGTTATGTGATGCGCGCCGACAACGCCGGTGAAGGCGGGATTCTGACGCTGATGTCACTGGCGGGCCGCAATACCGGCGCGCGCGCCACGGCGATTCTGGTGATCATGGGGCTGATTGGCGGCAGCTTCTTCTACGGGGAAGTGGTGATCACGCCGGCGGTATCCGTGCTTTCGGCCATTGAAGGGCTGGAGATCGCCGCACCGAGCCTTGATAGCTACATTGTGCCGCTGGCGATTGCGGTACTGACGCTGCTGTTTGTGATTCAGAAACACGGCACCGGCATTGTCGGTAAGCTGTTTGCGCCGGTGATGCTGCTGTGGTTCATCATTCTGGCGGTGCTGGGTGCGCGCAGTATCATCAATAATCCTGAGGTGCTGCACGCCATGAACCCTTACTGGGCGCTGCACTTCTTTATTCAGTACAAAACGGTATCGTTCTTCGCGCTGGGCGCGGTGGTGCTGGCGATCACCGGCGTTGAAGCGCTGTATGCCGATATGGGCCACTTTGGTAAGTTTCCGATTCGCCTGGCATGGTTTGTGGTGGTGCTGCCGTCGCTGGTGCTCAACTATTTCGGCCAGGGTGCGCTGCTACTGGAGCATCCGGAGGCCATCAAAAACCCGTTCTTCCTGCTGGCGCCGGACTGGGCGCTGATTCCGATGCTGATTCTCGCGACGCTGGCCACGGTGATCGCCTCGCAGGCGGTGATCTCCGGCGTATTCTCGCTGACGCGCCAGGCGGTGCGTCTTGGCTATCTGCCGCCGATGCGCATCGTGCACACGTCCGAAGAGGAATCCGGCCAGATTTATATTCCGGTGATCAACTGGCTGCTCTATTTCTCTGTGGTGATTGTAATCGTCGGCTTTGAGCACTCCAGCAATCTGGCGGCCGCCTACGGGATTGCGGTGACCGGTACCATGGTGCTGACCGCCATTCTGTGTTCAACGGTGGCGATTCAGAACTGGCACTGGAATCGCTACCTGGTGGTGCTGATTCTCATCGCGATGCTGTGCATCGACGTTTCGCTGTTCTCCGCTAACCTGGTCAAAGTGTTCTCCGGCGGCTGGCTGCCGCTGACGCTGGCACTGATGATGTTTATCGTGATGACCACGTGGAAGAGCGAGCGCTTCCGCCTGCTGCGTCGTATGCATGAGCATGGCAATTCGCTGGAGGCGATGATCGCCTCGCTGGAGAAGTCGCCGCCAGTGCGCGTGCCGGGCACGGCGGTCTACATGTCGCGGGCGCTCAATGTCATCCCCTTTGCCATGCTGCATAACCTGAAGCACAACAAGGTGCTGCACGAGCGTGTGGTGCTGCTGACGCTGCGTACCGAAGATGCGCCTTATGTGCACAATGTGCGTCGCGTGACCATTGAGCAGCTGTCGCCCACCTTCTGGCGCGTGGTGGCAAGCTACGGCTGGCGCGAAACGCCGAACGTCGAGGAGATTTTCCACCGCTGCGGCCTCGAAGGGCTCAACTGCCGCATGATGGAAACCTCGTTCTTTATGTCACACGAGTCGCTGATCATCGGCAAACGCCCGTGGTATCTGCGTCTGCGCGGCAAGCTATTCCTTGCGCTGCAGCGCAACGCCCTGCGCGCGCCGGATCAGTTTGAAATTCCGCCGAACCGGGTAATCGAGCTCGGTACTCAGGTCGAAATCTGACGCATCGCGCGTCACCAACTGAGGGTGACGCGCAGCCCCTGCGGCTGCACCGCGCTGAAGGTTAGCCGGATGCCGTGCAGCTGAGCCACATTTTTCACAATCGACAAGCCAAGCCCGCTGCCGGTTTGCGCCTGCCCCGGCGGTCGCCAGAAGCGTTCGCCCAGCCGCGTCAGTTGATCGGCGCTGACGCCCGGTCCGTTATCCACCACCTCCAGCCTGCGCGCGCTAAGCCGCAGCTGAATCTCACTGCCGGACGGCGTGTAGCGCAGCGCGTTATCCAGTAGATTGCGCAGCAGTAAACCCAGCAGCAGTGGATGACCGTTCATCACCGGTTCCGCGTCAGCCGTCAGCGTCAGCCTGGTGTGCTGCGCTGCCGCCTGTGCCTGTTGTTCGGTGACCAACTGGTGCAGCAACGGCGCGAGGGGGACTGGCTGAAATTCGCTGCGCAGATCGTCTGCTTCGACGCGCGACAGCGTCAGCAGCTGATCGACCAGCCGCGTGGCGCGCAGGATGCCGCTGTCGAGCTGCTGCAGCGCATGGTTACGCATCGCCTCGTCATCGCCGGCCAGCTGAATCACCTCACTCTGCACGCGCAGCGCCGCCAGCGGGCTGCGCAGCTCGTGCGCCGCATCGGAGGTAAACCGTCGCTCGCGCTGGACCAGCTGTGCCATGCGGGCAAACAGGCCATTAAGCGCCGCCACCAGCGGCTTCACCTCCAGCGGCAGGCGCTGCGGCGTCAGTGGGGTGGCATCATCCGGCGCGCGCTGCTGCAGCGATGCAGTCAGGCGTTTCAGCGGACGCAGCTCAAACCACACCAGCGCCAGCAGCAACAGCAGCATCAGCGGCATGGCCACCAGCCACGGCAGCAGGCTGCTCAGTGCCAGATCGCGTGTCATATCATCGCGATATTCCCACTCCTGTCCGACCACCACGCGCCACTGCTTATCGGCTGAGGTCAGCCACAGCAGCCGCCAGCGATCGTCATCGCCACGCAGGCGACCATCGTGGAAGCCGTCGCGATCCGCGGTAAACGGCAAATCGCGGCCGTTTTCGCCGTCGTTCAGCAGCGGTTTGCCGTCGGCGCTGAACACCGCAAAGGCCAGCGCGTCGTCATCCTGATCGCCGCGATGGTGGCGCAAAATCGCTTTGGTTTTTGGCAGCGAGGCGGCCTGCAGGCGACTGGCATCCAGCGCCAGCAGGCGTTTGGCGAACAGCATCTGCTGGGTATCAAACAGCTCATTAACGGTGTCGCGCGTCTGCTGCCATGCGCTAAAGGTGGCGCTGGCACCACACAGAATAATTAACAGCAGAAAGCCGATGGCCAGTCGCAGAAACAGACTCATTCTGCCGCTCCCAGCGTGTAGCCAATGCCGTGTACGGTGCGGATGAACTGACTGCCGAGCTTTTTACGCAGATGGTGGATGTGCACTTCGACCGCGTTACTGGAAACGTCGTCGTCCCAGCTGTACAGTTTCTCCTCCAGCTGTGCGCGCGTCAGTACGCGACCGGGATTGCGCAGGAACAGCTCCAGCAGCGCCAGCTCACGGCTTTTCAGGCTGAGCGGTTCGCCATCGACCATCACGCTGTGGCTGCCGGGAGCCATCACCAGCCTGCCGTGACGCAGCTCCGGCTGCAGCTGACCGTGACGGCGACGAATCAGCGCCTGCAGACGCGCGGCCACCTCCGTCAGCGCAAACGGCTTACACAGATAGTCGTCGGCACCAAGCTGCAGGCCCTGCACACGCTGGTCCAGCGCATCGCGTGCGGTGAGGATCAGCACCGGGACATCCGCGCCCTGCTCACGCCACTGGCGCAGGATGTCCAGCCCGTCACGTTGCGGCAGCGACAGATCCAGCACCACGGCATCCCATGGCGCCGCGTTGAGCGCCTGAAATCCGGCTTCGCCGCTGACAAACCAGTCGACGCTGAAACCCAGTTTGGTCAGGCCGACCTTCAGGCCATCGCCAATCAGCGTATCGTCTTCAATTAATAAAATGCGCATGCGTTTCTCCCGGTTATCTGGGGGTTTATACGAAGCAGATGCGCGCTTGTACAGCGTCATTCGCCTGTTTTGGCTTATTTTTTCCCTCTTTTTTTCCCTTAAGATCCTGTTAAGAACCCTGTGGTGAAATAGCTCCCGTAATCCGCACAGACATCGAAATGAGGTGAAAAATGAAAAAGAGTGCAGCGCTGTTCGCCATTATCGCCCTGGCGGCAACCCCGGTGTTAGCCGCCCAGCAGGGTGGCTTTGTCGACCCCAACGCGCCAGCCGCTCAGGCTAAAGCCGGCGGTTTTAAGGCCGATAACAGCAGTGTGGTGACGGTAAAACAGGCCGAAGAGATGAAGGATGACAGCTGGATCACCGTGCGCGGCCAGCTTGATAAGCAGATCGGCGATGAAGATTATCTGTTCCGCGACAGCAGCGGCAGCATGAAAGTGGAGATCGACCACAAACGCTGGAACGGCCAGACCATTACGCCGAAGGATCAGGTCGAGCTGACCGGCGAACTGGATAAGGATTTCAATTCGATTGAACTGGACGTTAAACAGGTGCGTAAACTGCCCTAACCTCCCCTGCGGAGCCACGTCGCGGGCTCCGCCATCCCGCCAAACTCAAATTTTCCCCGGCCCAGGCGAAACGTTTCGATGGCGATCACATTTCCGTGATGCCGTCATTGAGTTGCCATGTACATTTAATACACTGCCAGACAGCGAAACGTTTCGCTGTGGAGTGGAATAAATGAAAAAAGGTCGCCTGTTAAACGCTGAAGTCTCTCATGTGATTGCCCGCCTCGGGCATACCGATACGCTGACGATTGCCGATGCGGGCTTGCCGATCCCGGCCGGTCCACAGCGCATCGATCTGGCGCTGACGCCCGGTACGCCCGATTTTTTACAAGTTGTGGAGGTCATCACGCAGGAGATGCAGGTTGAGAGCGCCCTGATAGCGGAGGAGATCCAACAACACAATCCGCAACTCCACAGCCAGCTGATCGCCGTGCTCGAAGCCTTGCAACAGCACCAGGGGAATGTGATTAGCGTTCGTTACACCAGCCATGAACAGTTCAAACAACACACTCAGCGCAGTCAGGCGGTCATTCGCAGCGGAGAGTGCTCTCCGTATGCGAATGTCATCCTGAGCGCGGGCGTCACTTTCTGAGGCCGCTATGCAACCGTTATTGCAACTCAGGGGAATTGAAAAATCATTTCCCGGCGTGAAGGCGCTCAACGGCGCGTCGCTGGCGGTCTATCCCGGGCGCGTGATGGCGTTAGTGGGAGAGAACGGCGCGGGCAAATCCACCATGATGAAGGTGCTGACCGGCATCTACAGTATGGACGCCGGTTCGCTGCACTGGCTGGGAAAAGAAGTGACGTTCTCCGGGCCGAAAGCGTCTCAGGAAGCCGGCATCGGCATCATCCATCAGGAGCTGAACCTGATCCCGCAGCTGACCGTTGCGGAAAATATTTTCCTCGGCCGTGAATTCGTTAACCGCTTTGGCCGCATCGACTGGAAACAGATGTATGCCGCGGCGGATGCGCTGTTAAAGCGCCTCAATCTGCGCTTCAGCAGCCACAAGCTGGTGGGCGATCTGTCGATTGGCGACCAGCAAATGGTGGAGATCGCCAAAGTGCTCAGCTTCGAGTCGCAGGTCATCATTATGGATGAACCGACCGATGCGCTGACCGATACCGAAACCCTGTCGCTGTTCCGCGTCATCAATGAGCTGAAAGCGCAGGGCTGCGGCATTGTTTATATCTCCCACCGCATGAAAGAGATCTTTGAGATTTGCGATGACGTCACCGTGTTCCGCGACGGCCAGTTTATTGCCGAGCGCGCGGTGGGCGATCTCAGCGAAGAGAGCCTGATCGAAATGATGGTTGGCCGCAAGCTTGAGGATCAGTATCCGCATCTCGATCAGACACCGGGCGAGGTGCGGCTGCGGGTCGAGCACGTTAGCGGGCCGGGCGTAGAAGATGTCAGCTTTACCCTGCGTAAGGGCGAGATTCTGGGCATCTCCGGTCTGATGGGTGCGGGCCGCACCGAATTAATGAAGGTGCTGTACGGCGCGCTGCCGCGTACGCACGGCAAAGTGACGCTTAACGGCCGCGAGATTGTCACCCGCTCGCCGCAGGACGGCCTGGCCAACGGCATCGTCTATATCTCGGAAGACCGTAAGCGTGACGGACTGGTGCTCGGGATGTCGGTCAAAGAGAACATGTCGCTGACCGCGCTGCGCTACTTCAGCCGCGCCGATGGCGGCCTGAAGCACGCCGAAGAGCAGCTGGCGGTGGGCGATTTTATTCGCCTGTTCAATGTGAAAACGCCGTCAATGATGCAGCCGATCGGTCTGCTGTCCGGCGGTAATCAGCAAAAAGTGGCGATTGCGCGTGGCCTGATGACGCGCCCGGATGTGCTGATCCTCGACGAGCCGACGCGCGGCGTCGATGTCGGGGCGAAAAAAGAGATCTATCAGTTAATTAACCAGTTTAAAGCCGAAGGGCTGAGCATCATCCTGGTGTCGTCGGAAATGCCGGAAGTGCTGGGCATGAGCGACCGCATTCTGGTGATGCATGAAGGCCATCTGAGTGGCGAATTTTCCCGTGAGCAGGCTACCCAGGAATCCCTGATGGCGGCGGCAGTCGGTAAGCAACACAGCGAGGAATTAGTTGTATGAGCACCCAAACCTTACCCGCCAGCCGTCGCTGGTTCAGCAAAGCCTGGCTGCTGGAGCAGAAATCGCTGATTGCGCTGATCGTGCTGATTGCCGTGGTGGCGAGTCAAAGTCCAAACTTCTTCACCGTCGCCAATATGTTCAACATCCTGCAGCAGACGTCGGTCAACGCCATTATGGCGGTTGGCATGACGCTGGTGATTTTGACCTCGGGTATCGATCTGTCCGTGGGGTCGCTGCTGGCGCTGACCGGAGCGGTCGCAGCCTCGATTGTGGGTCTGGAAGTGAATGCGCTGGTGGCGGTCGCCGCTTCACTGGCATTGGGTGCGGCGATTGGCGGTATTACCGGCGTGATTGTCGCGCGTGGCAAGGTGCAGGCTTTTATCGCCACCTTAGTCATGATGCTGCTGCTGCGCGGTGTCACCATGGTGTACACCAACGGCAGCCCGATTAACACCGGCTTCAGTGATAACGCTGATGTCTTTGGCTGGTTCGGGATTGGGCGTCCGCTGGGGATCCCAACACCGGTATGGCTGATGGCGGTGGTGTTCGCGCTGGCGTGGTACATGCTGCATCACACCCGCCTCGGCCGCTATATCTATGCGCTGGGCGGTAACGAAGCGGCCACGCGCCTGTCCGGCATCAACGTTAACCGCGTTAAAGTCATCGTCTATTCGCTGTGCGGCCTGCTGGCGGCACTGGCGGGCACCATCGAAGTGGCGCGTCTCTCTTCCGCGCAGCCGACGGCGGGCACCGGTTATGAACTGGATGCGATTGCTGCGGTGGTGCTGGGCGGGACCAGCCTCGCGGGCGGTAAAGGGCGCATTATGGGCACGCTGATCGGTGCGCTGATTCTCGGCTTCCTCAATAACGGCCTCAACCTGATGGGCGTATCGTCTTACTACCAGATGATTGTCAAAGCCGTCGTCATTCTGCTGGCGGTGCTGGTGGATAACAAAAGCAGTAAGTAACTCTGACCTTCACACAGGATTATATAAATGAAAAAGTTAACTGCATTGGCCGTCATCCTTGGCGCCACCCTCAGTGCTGGCGCGATGGCTAAGGATACGATTGCGCTGGTAGTCTCAACGCTGAATAACCCGTTCTTTGTGTCGCTGAAAGATGGCGCACAGAAAGAAGCCGATAAGCTGGGCTATAACCTGGTGGTGCTCGACTCACAGAACAACCCGGCAAAAGAGCTGGCAAACGTGCAGGATCTGACTGTGCGTGGCACCAAACTACTGCTGATTAACCCAACGGATTCTGACGCGGTCGGGAACGCCGTGAAAATGGCTAATCAGGCAAACATCCCGGTGATTACGCTGGACCGTATGGCGGCGCAGGGGAAAGTTGTCAGCCATGTGGCGTCTGATAACCGCTTCGGCGGCAAAATGGCCGGCGATTTCATCGCGAAGAAACTGGGCGACGGTGCGAAAATCATCGAGCTGCAGGGCATTGCCGGCACCTCCGCTGCCCGCGAGCGTGGTGAAGGCTTTAAGCAGGCCGCTGATGCACACAAATTCAACGTGCTGGCCAGCCAGCCGGCCGACTTCGACCGTACTAAAGGTCTGAACGTGATGCAGAACCTGCTGCAGGCGCATCCGGACGTGCAGGCAGTTTTTGCCCAGAACGACGAAATGGCGCTGGGCGCGCTGCGTGCGCTGCAGACCGCAGGCAAAACCGACGTGCTGGTGGTGGGCTTTGACGGCACCGCGGACGGCGTGAAGGCGGTAGAATCCGGTAAACTCAGCGCGACCGTTGCACAGATGCCAGACAAGATTGGTATGATTGGCGTCGATACCGCAGATAAAGTTCTGAAGGGCGAAAAAGTGCAGGCGATCAACCCGGTTGACCTGAAACTGGTTACTAAATAAAACCCAAAGAAAAGCATGGCAACGCGCCACCCTCGCGGTGGCGCAACTTCCTGGATAACTCCCTATGAGCAAAAGCGCAAAACTGGCGGTACTCGGCAGCATCAACGCCGACCACATCCTCAACCTCGCCCATTTTCCCCGTCCGGGTGAAACGGTGATCGGGAAACAGTATCAGGTTGCCTTTGGCGGTAAAGGGGCCAACCAGGCCGTCGCGGCTGGCCGTGCCGGCGCTGACATTGCTTTTATTGCCTGCGTGGGTGCAGATGACATCGGCGAACGTATTCGCCAGCAGCTGCAGCAGGACCAGATTGATACCGCTCCGGTGGAAACCGTGGCGCAGGAAGCCACCGGCGTGGCGATGATCTTCGTGAATGGCGAAGGCGAAAATAACATTGGCATCTACTCAGGCGCGAACGCGGCGCTGACGCCAGCCTGTGTGGAGCGCCACCAGCAGGTAATTCGTTCGGCCGATGCGCTGCTGATGCAGCTGGAGTCGCCGCTGGACAGCGTGCTGGCCGCTGCCCGCATCGCGCGCGCCAGTCACACTCAGGTGATCCTTAATCCGGCGCCGGCGACCCAGCTCTCTGATGAGCTGCTGGCGCTGATCGACATTATTACGCCGAATGAGACCGAAGCGGAAATCCTCACCGGCATCGCCGTCAATGACGACGACGACGCGGCGCGGGCAGCCCAGGCGCTGCACGCCAAAGGCATCGATACCGTACTGATTACGCTGGGCCGGCGCGGCGTATGGCTCAGCGAGCAGGGCCAGGGACAGCGTATTCCTGGTTTCAGCGTGCAGGCGGTGGATACCATCGCTGCCGGTGATACCTTCAACGGGGCCTTCATTACCGCGCGGCTGGAAGGCGTGGCGATGCAGGATGCGGTCCGTTTTGCCCATGCGGCGGCAGCCATTGCCGTGACGCGCCCGGGCGCACAGCCCTCAGTGCCATGGCGCACTGAGATTGACGCATTCCTGCAGCAACAGGGTTAAGCGCTTGGCTACCATGAAAGATGTCGCCCGTCTGGCGGGCGTCTCCACCTCCACCGTTTCGCACGTTATCAACAACAACCGTTTTGTTAGCGAGCAGGTGCGCGACAGAGTGGAACAGGCGATTCGCGAATTAAACTACGCGCCGTCGGCGCTGGCGCGCAGCCTGAAGATCAAGCAAACGCGCACCATTGGCATGTTACTGACCGCCAGCAGCAACCCGTTCTACTCGGAAGTGGTGCGCGGTGTAGAGAACAGCTGCTATGAACGCGGCTACAGCTTGATTCTGTGCAATACCGAAGGCGATGAAGAGCGCATGAATCGCAGCCTTGAAACGCTGATGCAGAAGCGCGTTGATGGCCTGCTGATGATGTGCACGGAAACCCATCTGCCCTCCGCCGACATCCTTAATCGCTATCCTTCGGTGCCGATGGTGATGATGGACTGGGCGCCGTTTGAAGGGCGCGGCGATATTATTCAGGATAACGCGTTGCTGGGCGGCGAACTGGCCACGCAGTATCTGATTGACCGCGGTTACACCCGCATCGCCTGTATTGCCGGGCCGCTGGATAAAACCCCGGCGCGCCTGCGTCTGGACGGTTTTCATCAGGCGATGGCTGCCAGTGGGCTGGCGGTGCCGCCGGGCTATGTGGTGGACGGCGATTTCGAATTTCAGGGCGGTTTCAACGCCATGAATCAGCTGCTGGTGCTCGATCCGCCACCGCAGGCGGTGTTTACCAGCAACGATGCGATGGCGGTGGGCGTCTATCACGCCCTGTATCAGGCGGGACTGCGCGTGCCGCAGGATATGGCGGTGATGGGCTATGACAACATTGAGCTGGCGCGCTATCTGACGCCGCCGCTCAGTACCATTCATCAGCCGAAAGATGAGCTGGGCGAGCTGGCCATTGATACGCTGATTCATCGTATGAGCGATCCCGACGCCAGCCAGCAAACGCTGGTGCTGACGCCGGAGCTGGTGGAGCGCGGTTCGGTTTAACTGCCTTTACGCGTTTTCTCGCGGTTGGCGATCAGGTTACGGCCATCCCCCGGCCGTAACATCAGAAACGCCAGCGCCGACAACACGGTAATCACGCCCATGGTAAAGAAGGTGGCGTGGAACTGCTGCACCGTGGTGCTCTCAAAATCCTGATAAAAGCGCAGCACGGCGGCGCTGACCGCCACGCCAAAACTGATCGACACCTGCTGCGTTACCGCCAGCACGCTATTGCCGCCGCTGGCGTTCTCATCATTCAAATCCGCCAGTGTGATGGTATTCATGGCGGTAAACTGGGTCGACATCGCCATGCCCAGTACAAACAGCGCCACCAGCAGCATGATGATGCTTCCGTCCGGCGACTGCAGCGCGAAGCTGGCGACCAGCACGCCGATGATAACCGTAATGCCCACCAGCGTTTTACGATAGCCAAAGCGGCGCAGCACCTGAGTCACGGTGGATTTAGCCAGCAGCGAGCCAATCGCCGTGGGCCCCATCATGCAGCCGGCGATGATCGCCGGATAGCCAAATCCTACCTGTAACATCAGCGGCATCAGGAACGGAATACAGCCGGTACCGAGACGCGCGGCAATATTACCGATAATCCCGACGGAGAACGTGCGTGTCTTAAACATCGGCAGACTAATCAGCGGAGCCGGATGGCGGCGTGCATGCATAATATAGAGCAGCAGCAATACCACGCCGCTGACCAGCACCAGCACCGCCTGCCACGGCGATACGATACGCTCGCCAAACAGCTCGATGCCGATGGAGATCAGCACCAGGCCAAAACCAAACAGCATAAAGCCGCCGAAATCGAAGCGGCGTTTTGGCGTGGTGAAGTCTGGCATATATTTGCGTGCATAGAAGATGCCGGCGATGCCGATAGGAATATTAATCAGGAAGATCCAGTGCCAGCTGGCGTAGGTGACCAGCAGACCGCCGAGCATAGGGCCAAGAATCGGTCCGACCAGGCCGGGCATGGTGACAAAGTTGAGCACCGGCAGCAGTTCGCTGCGCGGATAGGCGCGCAGCAGCGCCAGACGCGCTACCGGCATCATCATTGCTCCACCAACGCCTTGCACCACGCGCGAAACCACCAGCATGCTCAGCGATCCGGACAGCGCACAGGCCAGTGAGCCAAGCGTGAACAGGGAAACCGCCACGATAAACACCTTACGCGTGCCAAAGCGATCGGCCAGCCAGCCGCTGACCGGAATCAACATCGCGACCGTGAGCGTATAACTGATGACAGCGGACTGCATGGCGAGTGGGGAACGTTCAAGGCTGGTGGCAATGGCGGGAAGCGCGGTATTCAGGATGGTGGCGTCGAGAGCCTGCATAAAAAACGCCATGGCGGCGATCCAGGGCAGGCCGGCCATACTGCGCGCGGAGCGAATCATTGAAAATCCTTCTTGAAGAAAATCGGTCAGCAAAAAGCGTAAGTTAAACAGGATAGCATCGGTCGCTGCGACGATGGCGCTGATTTGTGCCGCTGTGAGAGCTGATTTGCCTGATTATTCGCCGGGAAATGTCTGTTTTTACCGCGTTCGTATAAAAAAGTAGCTTTCAGTCAATTTTTTTCAGGAAATGCTTGTCACTTCAGATTAACTCCCTATAATGCGCCACCACTGAGACGGCAAAGCGGCAACGCAGACGGC
>NZ_JASEWO010000312.1:0-2457 GCF_030024295.1 Pantoea sp. Pa-EAmG | reverse complement strand
GGGCCAGATTCTTACGATATGTGCTTCAAAAACTTATCTACGCATTACGATGTTCGTCCTTATCAATCTACCCATACCACCGGTGGCGCCATAATGGGTGACAGCCCGGCGACCAGCGTGGTGAATAAATATCTGCAGTGTTGGGACGTGTCCAACGTTTTCGTGGCCGGTGCCAGTTGCTTCCCACAAAACCATGCATACAACCCCACGGGAATCGTCGGCGCAACCACGCTATTTTCAGCTAACGCAATCAAAACGATTTACCTGAAAAATCCAGGCCCAATGGTTCCGGCTTAAGGGGATAAGGATAAGAAGATGAAAATGACCTGTATGAAATGGCTGTCCTTATTAACACTATTCTGTGCTTTATCCTCTGCAGCGGAAGATATCTCTCCGGAACTCATCAGCAAGGGTAAATATATTGCCACTGCCGGAGATTGCGTTGCCTGTCACTCGATTGCCGGGAAAGAGAGCTTTACCGGCGGATTAAAAATGATGACGCCGGTTGGCGCAATTTATTCGACCAATATCACCCCGGATAAAGCCACCGGTATTGGCGAATACACCTATGACGACTTTGCTAAAGCATTACGTCAGGGAATAGCGAAAGACGGGCGCCATTTGTATCCAGCGATGCCTTATACGGCTTATGCCAAAGTTAACGATGAAGATATGCATGCTTTGTATGCTTACATGATGCATGGCGTAACGGCGGTTTACGCGGAAAACAGAAAAAGCGATATTCCATGGCCACTGAATATGCGCTGGCCACTGGCCCTGTGGAATCTGGCTTTCCACGACGATAACGCTTACGCAGCGGATACCACCAAAAGTGCGGAGTGGAATCGTGGCGCTTATCTGGTGCAGGGGTTGGGTCACTGCGGCACCTGTCATACCCCGCGTGGCATTGCTTATCAGGAAAAATCTTTAGATCAGCAGGGTAAAACGTACCTGACCGGCGGAACACTGGAGGGCTGGCATGCCCCGGATCTGACCGGCAACGCGAAGTCGGGACTCGGCAGTTGGTCAAATGAAGATATTGCGTTATTCCTGAAAACCGGTCGCACCAACACCTCAGCCGCGTTCGGCTCTATGACGGATGTGGTAGAGCACAGCACGCAATATCTCAGCCAGGCCGATCTTGCTGCGGTGGCGAGCTATTTAAAGTCACTGCCGGCTTCTGCCCCTGATGCGCCGTCTGCGCCACCCGCCGATACCACCACTGCCGCGCTTATTCGGGGAGACATCAGTGTACCTGGTTCACGGCTGTATATGGATAACTGCTCAGGTTGCCACCGCCTGGATGGCAAAGGCTATGCCAAAACCTTCCCTTCTCTTGCCGGTAACTCAGCGATCCTGAGTGATGATCCTTCATCGGTGATTAGCATTGTACTGCGCGGTGGCAAAATGGCTGTCACGAAGGAGGCGGTCACCGGGCTGGCTATGCCTGATTTTGCCTGGCGGCTCAACGATCAGCAGGTGGCGGATCTGGTGACATTCATTCGTAACGGCTGGGGCAATCAGGCACCTGCGGTAAGCGCGGATCAGGTGGCAAAACTGCGTAAAGATCTGCCAAAGGCAGCGGAGGCGGATAAGGAAAAGAGTCAGTAAAAACGGACGGAGAAAATGTCCTGTTCAGGGCCCCGACAAGGGCCCTGATAATGACGCCGGATAGCAATGGCAACCTGAGCAGTTACCGCGCTATGCCCCATCGCCAGCCTTAACTATGTTTTGTCGGCTTCGGTCAGGGTGGCTCTTACCTGCGGCAGACTCTGCGGGTAATTCTGCTGAATGAATTCAATCATTTTCTCGCGTACATAGCAGCGCAGGTCCCATGCCGTCGGTGAGTTCTGCGCGGTCATCAGTAAACGGATGGTCATGGTTTTTTCCGTGGTATCGGTCACCTGCAGTACCTGAGTTTCACGATCCCAGAGTCGGGTCTCATTGAGGATTTTTTCAAAATGCTCGCGCAGCGGCGCCAGCGGCATCGAGTAATCAACATAGAGAAACACAGACCCCAATATTTGCGCATTATTTCGCGTCCAGTTCTGAAATGCATTCTCGGTAAAATAGGTTATGGGCAGCACCAGACGGCGTAAATCCCAGATGCGCACCACGACATAGGTCAGATTGATTTCCTCAATCCAGCCCCACTCCTTTTCGACCACCACCGCATCGTCAATTTTAATCGGCTGAGTAAACGCAATCTGAATACCGGCAAACAGATTCACCAGCGACTTTTGCAAAGCGAAACCAATAATGATACCGGCTACCCCGGCACCCGCAAGAATGGTAGTACCGAACTTACGCACGCCAGGGAAATTAAGCAGAATCAGACTCAGGCAAAACAGCACCAGAATGACAATCGCTACCTTTTTGACGTAAATGAGCTGCGTACGTATTTTTCGTGCGCGCAGGTTGTTAGACAGGTTGATATCGTAGCGAATAAACAACATA
>NZ_JASEWO010000085.1:0-19124 GCF_030024295.1 Pantoea sp. Pa-EAmG | reverse complement strand
ATCGACGTAAAAGAGGATAGGCCACGCCCTTTATGCTCACTCAGTTGCGCGAAATTGTAGAAAAAGTGGCGAGTGCACCGCGTCTGAATGAAGCACTCGACATTCTGGTCAACGAAATATGCCTGGCGATGGAGACCGAGGTCTGCTCGGTTTACCTCGCCGATCACGATCGGCGTTGCTACTACCTGATGGCGACGCGCGGCCTGAAAAAGCCGCGCGGCCGCACCGTTACGCTGGCGTTCGACGAAGGTATCGTCGGGCTGGTGGGCCGCCTGGCCGAACCGATCAACCTTGCCGATGCGCAAAGCCATCCCAGTTTTAAATACATTCCCTCCGTAAAAGAAGAGCGCTACCGCTCGTTTCTGGGTGTGCCAATCATCAGCCGGCGTCAACTGCTCGGCGTGCTGGTGGTGCAACAGCGAGAGCATCGTCAGTTCGACGAAAGCGAAGAGTCATTTCTGGTTACGCTGGCCACGCAGATGGCCGCGCTGCTGTCGCAGTCGCAGCTTGGCCAGCTGTTCGGTCAGTTCCGCCAGACGCGCGTCAAAGCGATTGCCGCCGCGCCGGGCGTCGCCGTTGCACCTGGCTGGGTTGATGAAACACAGCCGTTGCTCGACCAGGTGTCCGCCGCCTCTACGCTCGATCCACAGCGTGAACGCGAGCGCCTGATTGTCGCCATGGGCGAGGCGGGCAACGAGTTTCGTCGCTTCAGCAAGCGTTTCGCGGCCAGCGTGCAGAAAGAGAGCGCGGCGATCTTCGATCTCTACTCGCACCTGCTCACCGATGCGCGACTGAAAAAAGATCTGTTTGCCGAGATCGAGCGCGGATCGGTAGCCGAGTGGGCGGTCAAAACGGTGATCGAGAAGTTTGCCGCACAGTTTGCCAGCCTGCAGGATCACTATTTACGCGAGCGCGCCGGGGATCTGCGCGTGCTCGGCCAGCGCCTGCTGTTCCACCTTGACGACACGCTGGTGGGCACCAATGCCTGGCCGGAACGTTTTGTGCTGGTGGCCGATGAACTCACCGCCACCACACTGGCGGAGCTGCCGCAGGAGCGGCTGGCGGGCGTGGTGGTGCGCGATGGCGCAGCCAACTCGCACGCGGCGATCCTCACGCGCGCCATGGGTATTCCGACCGTGATGGGCGCGGATATCCTGCCGTCGCAGCTCAACAAGCGGCTGCTGATCGTGGACGGCTATCGCGGCGAAGTGCTGATCGATCCAGAGCCGGTGCTGGTGCAGGAGTATCAGCGGCTGATCAGCGAAGAGAACGCGCTGAGCAAAATGGCCGAAGATGTGGTGGAGCAGCCCGGCGAGCTGAAAAGCGGCGAGCGCGTGCAGGTGATGCTCAACGCCGGTCTCAGCCCGGAACACGAACAGGCGCTCGACAACTGGGTTGACGGCATCGGCCTGTATCGCACCGAAATTCCGTTCATGCTGCAAAGTGGCTTCCCGTCGGAAGAAGAGCAGGTGGCGCAATATCAGGGCATGCTGCAACTGTTTTACGACAAACCGGTGACGTTGCGCACGCTGGATGTCGGCGCTGACAAACAGCTGCCTTACATGCCGATCAGTGAAGAGAACCCCTGTCTCGGCTGGCGCGGCATTCGTCTGACGCTCGACCAGCCGGAGATCTTCCTGGTGCAGGTGCGCGCCATGCTGCGCGCCAACGTCGCTTCGGGCAACCTGAGCATTCTGCTGCCGATGATCAGTCATATCGACGAGATCGAAGAGGCGCGGCGCCTGATCGATCGCGCCGGTCGCGAAGTGGAAGAGATGCTCGGTTATGCCATTCCGAAACCGCGCATTGGCGTGATGATTGAAGTGCCGTCGATGCTGTTTCTGATCCCGCATCTGGCGCAACGCGTGGACTTTATCTCCGTCGGCACCAACGATCTCACCCAGTATCTGCTGGCGGTCGATCGCAACAATACCCGCGTTGCCAACCTTTACGATTCGCTGCATCCGGCGATGCTGCGGGCGTTGCAAACCATCGCCAATGAAGCCCGCCAGGCCAAACTGGAGCTGTGCCTGTGTGGTGAAATGGCGGGCGATCCGATGTGCGTCGCGCTGCTGGTGGGTCTGGGTTATCACCATCTCAGCATGAACGGCAAGAACATTCCGCGCGTCAAATACCTGCTGCGCCACCTCGATTATGAAGAGGCGCAGAAACTGAGCCAGCAGGGCGTGATGGCGCACACCGCAACGGAAGTGCGCCATCTGGTGTCGGCCTTCATGGAGCGGCGCGGCCTGGGCGGACTGATTCGCGGCGGACGTTAACTGTTTACATTTCTGCGGAAATTGTGAAAAGCGGCTGTGCTATGATGCGCAGCCTTTTATTGTATGGCCCTTTAGCCACGCCCTTTTGCGGGCAGAAAAAACATGGTGAAAGATGACTAACGGCTACATTTCATTTCCCCAATTCGATCCGGTGATCTTCTCCATCGGACCGGTTTCGCTGCACTGGTACGGCCTGATGTATCTGGTAGGCTTTGTGTTTGCTATGTGGCTGGCGGTGCGCCGCGCCAACAAACCCGGTAGCGGCTGGAAAAAAGAAGAAGTTGAAAACCTGCTGTACGCGGGCTTCCTCGGCGTGTTCCTCGGCGGCCGCATCGGCTACGTGCTGTTCTATAACCTGCCGCTGTTCCTCGACAACCCACTCTATCTGTTCAAAGTGTGGGACGGGGGCATGTCATTCCACGGTGGCCTGATTGGGGTGATCGTGGTGATGCTGATCTTCGCCCGCCGTACCAAACGCACCTTCTTCCAGGTCTCTGATTTCATTGCGCCACTGATCCCGTTTGGCCTCGGTGCTGGCCGTCTCGGCAACTTCATCAACGGCGAACTGTGGGGCCGCGTGGCACCTGACTTCAAATTCGCCATGCTGTTCCCGGGTTCGCGCAGCGAAGACCTCGCGCTGGCGGCCAATAACCCGCAGTATCAGGAACTGCTGAACACGTACGGCGTGCTGCCGCGCCATCCGTCACAGCTGTATGAGCTGTGTCTGGAAGGCATCGTGCTGTTTATCATCCTCAACCTGTTTATTCGCAAGCCGCGCCCGATGGGCAGCGTCTCCGGCCTGTTCCTGATTGGCTACGGCGCATTCCGCATTATCGTGGAGTTTTTCCGCCAGCCGGATGCCCAGCTTGGCCTGTTCGAAGGCGGTATCAGTATGGGCCAGATTCTGTCGATCCCGATGATTCTGGCCGGAGTGATTATGATGGTCTGGGCGTATCGTCGTCGCCCGCAGCAACAAACGCGTGAGGTAAAATGAAACAGTATCTGGATTTGATGCAACATGTGCTGAATGAAGGCGCAGAAAAGGCCGACCGTACCGGTACCGGCACGCTCTCCATCTTTGGCCACCAGATGCGTTTCAATTTGCAGGACGGTTTTCCGCTGGTCACCACCAAGAAGGTGCATCTGCGCTCGATCATTCATGAGCTGCTGTGGTTCCTCAAAGGCGACACCAACATCGGCTACCTGAAAGAGAACAAGGTCACCATCTGGGACGAGTGGGCGGATGAAAATGGCGATCTGGGACCGGTCTACGGCAAGCAGTGGCGCAGCTGGGGCAAGGCTTCCGGCGAAGAGATCGATCAAATCAGCAAGGTGATTGAGCAGCTGAAACGCGATCCGGATTCGCGCCGCATTATCGTTTCGGCATGGAACGTCGGTGAGCTGGATCAGATGGCGCTGGCGCCGTGCCACGCGTTTTTCCAGTTCTACGTGGCGAATGGCAAGCTGTCGTGCCAGCTGTACCAGCGTTCGTGCGATATCTTCCTCGGCCTGCCGTTCAATATCGCCAGCTATGCGCTGCTGGTGCATATGGTGGCACAGCAGTGCGATCTTGAGGTGGGCGATTTCGTCTGGACCGGCGGCGATACGCACCTGTACAGCAACCATCTCGAACAGGCGCGACTGCAGCTGACGCGTGAACCGCGACCGCTGCCGAAACTGGTGATTAAGCGTAAGCCCGCGTCGATTTTTGATTACCAGTTCGATGATTTCGAGATCGAAGGCTACGATCCGCATCCGGCGATCAAAGCGCCGGTCGCCGTGTAATCTGCCGCTCTTCAGCATCAGGCCCTGCCATCGCGCAGGGCTTTTTTTTGCCTGGCCTCCGCCCGCTTCTGCGGGGATTTTCTGAATCCGGCGCGCAAAAAAAGGGTGTTGTCTGCACCGGGCATAACTTTCCTGCGGCACGCTTTCCATCTTCTCTGTTTGCCGCTGTTGCTTTTCGTCCGGCAGGCGCAGAGTGCCGGTTATGAACAGAACCCAAAACGCCGGCTTTACGCTGCCGGAACTGCTGCTGGTTATGGTGATTGCCGGTATCCTCAGCATCGCAGCCTTACAGGGCTGGCAGCGCTGGCAACAGTATCAGCAACTGCGTGACAGCGTTCTGCAACTGCAGAGCTTTTTGCTGCGGCTGCGCGCACACGCCAGCTGGCACAACCGCGACCTCAGCCTGTGGCTGCAACCAGGCGAAAACGGCTGCCTCGGCACCGGGCCGCAGCCCGCAGAAGGATGTCAGCTGCCGTCGCGCTGGCTGTTCCGGCCGCCTTATCGCGAAGTGCGCATCACCGCACTGGTCGGCGAGCCGGGCTTTTACGGCCGACGCGATGTGGCCCGGCCCGGCAGTATCGAACTGGAGAGCGCAGCTGGCCGCTGGCGCGTCATCCTCTCCGCCCGGGCGCGCATCCGGGTCTGCCAGCCAGGAGAGAAGGGATGCGAATAGCGCAGGGGGGCTTCAGTCTGCTGGAGATGCTGATCGCCATGGCGATTGGCGCGGTGCTGATGGTCAGCGTCGGCCGCTTTCTGCCGCTGCTGCTGGAACAGAACCTGCGCCTGCAGCAGCGGGTCCAGCTGCAACAGGAGCTGCAGCAGATTGCCGGCTCGCTGGTCAAAGCGCTGCGCCGTGCCGGTTACTGTCACGGTCAGTGCGGCGGTGCGGCGCTCACGCTGGTGAGCGGCGGCAGCTGTGTACTGCTGCGCTGGGACGAAAACAGTAACGGACGCTGGGAAGGCGTCGGTCACAGTGAAAGCGATTATTACGGCTATCGTCTGCGCAACGGACAGCTGGAGATGCAGCGCGGCGTGGATGAGTGCAACAGCAACAGCTGGGAGCGCATCACCGATCCGGCATTCCTCACCCTCAGCACCTTCCGGGTTGAGCGCCAGGGCACGCGGCTGCTGTTGCAGCTGGCCGCCACGGCGGGCCGCCAGCAGGCAGAGCTGACGATAATAGCGGAGGGGCTGAATCTGTGAAGCAGCGCGGCAACAGCACGCTTGGCATGGTGGTGATGTTACTGCTGATGGGCGGGCTCACGCTGCACGCCGCGCGCACGCAGCTGGCGCAGGGCATGGCGCTGGTCGCCGACGAGCAGCAGCATCAGCAGGATTTCTGGCAGGCGCAGGCCGCTTTAACGTGGGGCCGGCAGCAAAACTGGCCACAGGCCGCGGGCTGGCAGTGTCAGACCGCTCAGGCCGACGCGTGGCAAAGCTGTCTGCTGCGGCAGGAGGAGAATCATGGCTTATTATCGGCGCGCGGCACCGGACGCGCGCTCGTGCTCTATCAGTGGGTGTCGCTGCGCAACGGTCAGCTGCAGCCACAGCCGCATGGCTGGATCGACTACTGCCCGCTGGCGAAGGCGGAGCAGTGTCAGCTGCCAGAGGCGACAGCAGGGTTTTAGCCTGGCGGAAACGCTGGTCGCGATGCTGCTGCTGGCGATGACCATCAGCACGCTGCTGCAGTATCATCGCGCACTGGCGCTGGGATTTAGCCAGCAGTGGCAGCAGCGCCAGGCGTGGCAGGTAGCCGGGCAGGCGCTGCTCGGGCGTGATACCGCCGGCTGGCACATTGTGCACCAGCCGCAGAGTTTACCTGGCGGCTGCGTGCTGGATCGCGTTACCGTCACCGGACCCCATCAGCGCACGGCGTCGCTGGCGCGGCTCAATTGCCGCGAAGGTGATGCCGGCGGGTAGGCAGGCCAGACGATTAAGGGTAGAGTGACCGGGCTGCGCTTTCCCTTCTTTAAGGAGTTTTATGTTCCGGGTTTACCACTCCAATCGGTTAGATTTATTGAAAGACTTAGCGGTAGAGCTGATAAAACTCCAGCCGCTGGCCGATCCGCTCGCGGCTGAGCAGGTGCTGGTACAGAGCCCGGGCATGGCGCAGTGGCTGCAGATGGAGCTGGCTAACCGCTTTAACATTGCCGCCAACATCGATTTTCCGCTGCCCGCCAGCTTTATCTGGAGCATGTTCGTTAAAGTGCTGCCGGATATCCCGGAAGAGAGCGCTTTCACCAAAGCCAGCATGAGCTGGAAGCTGATGCACCGGCTGCCGGTGCTGCTGGAGCAGGAGGCGTTTCAGCCGCTGCGCAGCTATCTGCATGACGACGACGATCAGCGCAAACTCTACCAGCTCAGCGCGCGTGTGGCGGATCTGTTCGACCAGTATCTGGTCTACCGCTCCGACTGGCTGAACCGCTGGGAGCGCGGCGAACAGGTGGACGGGCTGAGCGATGCTCAGCAGTGGCAGGCGGCGCTGTGGCGCGATCTGGTCGAATTCACGCGCAGCCTCGGTCAGCCGATGTGGCATCGTGCCAACCTCTATGCACGGTTTATTCAGGCGCTGGAGCAGGCGTCAACGCCGCCGCCGGGGCTGCCGCAGCGCGTCTTCATCTGCGGTATCTCTGCGCTGCCGCCGGTTTATCTGCAGGCGCTGGAAGCGCTGGGCCGCCACATTGATATTCACCTGCTGTTTACCAATCCCTGTCGTCACTACTGGGGCGACATTCAGGATTACGCCTTCCTCGCGAAGCTGCAGAGCCGCCAGCGGCTGCGCCTGCATTCGCAGGAGACGCAGCCGCTGTTCCGCGATCCGGATGCCGCGCCAGCGCTGTTTAACGAACTGGGCGAGCAGCAGCTGACCAATCCACTGCTGGCCTCGTGGGGCAAGCTGGGCCGTGACAACCTGTTTCTGCTGAGCCAGATGGAGTCAGCCGCCAACGACATCGATGCGTTTGTGGAGATGTCACCGGATAATCTGTTGCACTGCCTGCAGGCCGATCTGCTCAATCTTGACGATCGCGCGGTGATTGGGCTCAGCGCTGGCGAGCTGGCCGACAGCATGGACAAGCGCCGGCTCGATCCGCACGATCGTTCCATCACGCTGCAGGTGTGTCACAGCGCCCAGCGTGAAGTGGAAGTGCTACAGGATCACCTGCTGGCGCTGATGGAAGCCGATCCGGAGCTGAAGCCGCGCGATATCATCGTCATGGTGGCAGACATCGACAGCTACGCGCCTTTCATTCAGGCGGCTTTTGCCAGTGCGCCGCCTGAGCGCTATCTGCCGTTCGCCATTTCTGACCGGCGCGCCAGTCAGGCGCATCCGGCCATCCTCGCGCTGCTCAGCCTGCTGGCACTGCCGGACAGTCGCTTTGCCTCAGAAGAGGTGCTGGCGCTGCTCGAGGTGCCGGCGCTGGCACAGCGTTTCTCCGTAGAGGAGAGCGGCCTGCGCCTGCTGCGCCGCTGGGTGATGGAATCCGGCATCCGCTGGGGACTGGATGACGCCAGCGTGGAAGCGCTGGCGCTGCCGGTCACCGGCCAGCACACCTGGCGCTTCGGCCTGCAGCGTATGCTGCTGGGCTACGCGCTGGAAAGCCGCAACGGTGACTGGCAGGGCATTCTGCCGTATGACGAATCCAGCGGCCTGATCGCCGAGCTGGCGGGCCATCTGGCCGAGCTGCTGGCGCGGCTCGACAGCTGGCGCACGCGCCTTGCGCAGACGCGCGCCCTGGCCGAGTGGCTGCCGCTGTGCCGTGAGCTGATCGACAGCTTCTTCAGCGGCGATGCCGACAGCGAGGCGGCGCTGCTGCTGGTGGAAACGCAGTGGCAGGAGATCATTGAACAGGGGATGCAGGCCGCCTATCAGCAGCCGATTCCGGTCACGCTGCTGCGCGATGAGCTGCGTTCGCGCCTCGATCAGCAGCGCATCAGCCAGCGTTTCCTGGCCGGGCCGATCAACTTCTGTACGCTGATGCCGATGCGCTCCATCCCGTTTAAAGTGGTGTGCCTGCTGGGCATGAACGACGGCGTGTATCCTCGCACCCTGGCGCCGCTCGGTTTTGACCTGATGCAGCAACAGACGCGGAAAGGCGATCGCAGCCGGCGTGATGATGACCGCTATCTGTTCCTTGAAGCGCTGATCTCGGCGCAGCAGCAGCTGTACATCAGCTACATTGGCCGGGCGATTCAGGACAACACCGAGCGCTATCCCTCGGTGCTGGTGACTGAACTGGTGGATTATCTGGCGCAAAGCTTCTGTCTGCCGGGCGATGAAGCCTGTGAGCCGGACGTCAGTGAGCAGCGGGTGCGGGCACATTTGCAACGCCTGCACAGCCGCATGCCGTTTGCGGCGGAAAATTTCCAGCCGGGAAGCCACGTGCAGAGCTTCGCCGCAGAATGGTTGCCGGCGGCGACCGGCAGCGGCGTGGCGCAGCCCGGGTTTGTCCAGCCGCTGCCGGTTCAGCCGCTGACCACGCTGTCGCTGGAGCAGCTGCTGCGCTTCTGGCGTCATCCGGTGCGGGCGTGGTTCCAGCAGCGCCTCGGCGTGGCTTTCTGGATGGAGGAGAGCGAGCTGCCGGACAGCGAACCGTTCGCACCGGACAGCCTGGAGCGCTATCAGATCAACGCTGAACTGCTCAATACGCTGGTCAACGGTGACGATCCGGCCCAGCTGTATGCGCACCATCGCGCCGCCGGTAATCTGCCTTACGGCGCCTTCGGGGAACTTTTCTGGCAAAGCCAGACCGAAGAGATGCAGGAGGTGGCGGCGGAAGTGAGCGCGCAGCGGCTGCCGGCGGAGAGCTGGGAAGTCAACCTGACGCTGGGCGCAACGCAGTTGACCGGCTGGCTGACTCAGGTGCAAGCTGATGGGCTGCTACGCTGGCGTCCGGGCGTGCTCAACATCAACGATGGCCTGCTGCTGTGGCTGGAACATCTGGTGTATTGTGCGCTGGGCGGCAACGGCACCAGCCGCATGTGCGGGCGCAAACAGAGCCGCTGGCGCTTCGCGGCGGTGGCTCCCGCCCAGGCGCAGGCGCAGCTGGCTGAATATGTGGCCGCCTGTGAGGCGGGTCTGGCGCAGCCGCTGCTGCTGCTGAATAAATCCGGCGGCGCCTGGCTGGACGCCAGCTTTGACAGCAAATCCGGCCAGCTTCAGGAAGATGACGCTACGCAGAAAAAGGCGCTCAACAAGCTGTTGCAGGCGTGGCAGGGCGGCTACCAGGTTGAAGGCGAAGGCAGCGATCCCTATCTGCAGCGCCTGTGCCGCACGCTGGACGAGCCGACGCAGCAGCAGATCATCGCTGCGGCGCGTCAGTGGTATTTGCCGGTGCGCCTCGCGCATCAGGATGATGAATAGCAACGGAAGTGCGGCCTGTACCTTGGCAGCCACCGTCTTATAAGAAAGTGTTTGAGTATCCCGACCGGCGCAACGCCGGCGGATAAGGGTAACGTTAAGGGGTTGAAATGCGGATTTACGCACGCTGGATAGGAGCGCTGCTGCTGAGCATGCTGGCGCTGAATGCCTTTGCCGACGACGGGCGCGGCTGGCAGCCGATTGATGAAACTATCCGCAAGAGCGATCACGATCCGCGCAGTTATCAGGCCATTACCCTGAGCAACGGCATGACGGTGCTGCTGGTGTCGGATGCTGCCGCGCCGAAATCGCTGGCAGCGCTGACGTTACCGATCGGTTCTCTGGACGATCCCGACAGTCAACTGGGTCTGGCACACTATCTGGAACACATGGTGCTGATGGGGTCAAAAAATTATCCGCAGCCGGATAACCTGGCGGAGTTTCTCAAGAAGCACGGTGGCAGCCACAATGCCAGCACAGCCTCGTACCGCACCGCGTTTTACCTGGAAGTTGAAAACGATGCGCTGCAACCGGCGGTGGATCGTCTGGCGGATGCGATTGCGCAACCCCTGCTCGACCCGACCAACGCGGACCGCGAGCGGCATGCGGTTAACGCTGAGCTGACGATGGCACGCTCGCGCGATGGGCTGCGTATGGCGCAGGTTGGCGCGGAAACCCTCAACCCGGCGCACCCCGGCTCGCGCTATTCGGGCGGTAACCTTGATACCCTGAGTGACAAACCCGACAGCAACCTGCATCAGGCGCTGCTCGACTTCTATCACCGCCACTATTCGGCGAATCTGATGAAAGCGGTGATTTACAGTAACAAACCGCTGCCGGAGATGGCGACGATCGCTGCCGAGACCTTTGGTCGCGTTGCCAATCATCAGGCCAGCGTGCCGGACATTACCGTGCCGGTGGTCACCGATGCGCAGAAAGGCATCATCATTCATTACGTCCCAGCGCAGCCGCGCAAGCAGCTGAAAATTGAGTTTCGCATCGCCAACGACAGCGACCAGTTCCGCAGCAAAACCGACACCTTAATCAGCTATCTGCTGGGCAACCGCAGCAAAAATACCCTGAACGACTGGTTGCAGCAGCAGGGACTGGCGGATGGCGTCAATGCCGGCGCGGATCCGATGACCGAGCGCAACAGCGGCGTGTTTGCCATCTCGGTTTCGCTGACCGACAAAGGTCTGGCGCAGCGCGATCGCGTGGTGGCTGCAGTATTCAGCTACCTTGATATGCTGCGCAAACAAGGCATCGACAAGCGCTATTTCGATGAAGTTGCGCACGTGCTGGCGCTGGATTTCCGCTATCCATCAATTACCCGCGATATGGATTACATTGAGTGGCTGGTGGATACCATGCTGCGCGTGCCGGTGACGCACACGCTGGATGCGCCTTATCTAGCCGACCGCTATGATGCGGCCGCGATCAGCGCCCGTCTGGCTGAGATGACGCCGCAGAACGCCCGCATCTGGTACATCAGTCCCGCTGAGCCGCACAACAAACAGGCTTACTTTGTGAATGCGCCTTATCAGGTGGATAAAATCAGCGCCGCGCAGTTTAGCGACTGGCAGCAGCAGGCGCAGCAGATTCCGCTGTCGCTGCCGACCCTGAATCCCTACATTCCGTCGGATTTCTCCCTCATCCCGTCTGACGGTAAGCATTACGATCATCCGGTGGCGCTGACCAATGGCGACAGCATGCGCATCTACTGGATGCCGAGCCAGTTCTACGCCAGCGAGCCGAAGGCCGCTATTACGCTCGCACTGCGAAACAAATCCGCGATCAGCGATGCGCGCCAGCAGGTGTTGTTTGGACTCAACGACTACCTCTCCAGCCTGGCGCTGGATGAGCTGAATTCGCAGGCTTCGGTGGGCGGCATCAGCTTCTCTACCGGTGAGGACGACGGGCTGGTGTTCAATGCCAGCGGCTTCACCCAGCGCCTGCCGGAGCTGCTGAAAAAGCTGGTTGAAGGCTACGCCAGCTTCCAGCCGGATGCGCAGCAGCTCGAGCAGGCGAAATCCTGGTATCTGGATCGGCTGGAAGCAGCGGAAAAGGGCAAAGCGTTTGAACAGGCGATTCAGCCGATGCAAATGCTGTCCCAGCTGCCTTATACCCAGCGTGAGGCGCGACGCCAGCTGGTGAAACAGATCACGCTGCAGGAGGTGATGGATTACCGCGATGCGCTGATCCAGCACGCCACGCCGGAAATGATGGTGGTCGGCAACCTGTCGGCCGATCGCGTCAGGCAGCTGGGCGAAGAGCTTAAACAGCAGCTGCACAGCACGGGGCACGGTTACTGGCACAGCAATTATGTGGTGGTGGATAAGCCGATCAAAGCCAACCTGCAGAAAACCGGCAGCAGCACCGACTCAGCGCTGGCGACGCTGTATGTGCCGCTCGGCTACAGCGAGTATCAAAGTATGGCTAACAGCACCATGCTGAGCCAGATTGTGCAGCCGTGGTTCTACAATCAGCTGCGCACCGAGGAGCAGCTGGGCTATGCGGTGTTCGCTTATCAGATGCCGATTGGTCGCCAGTGGGGCATTGGCTTCCTGCTGCAAAGCAACAGTAAACCGCCCGCTTATCTGCTGCAGCGTTTCCAGGCGTTCTATCCGCAGGCGGAACAGCGTCTGCGCAGCATGAAAGCGGAGGATTTCGCCCAGTATCAGCAGGCACTGATCAACGACCTGAAACAGCGTCCGCAAACGCTGGATGAAGAGGCCAACCGCTACAGCCGTGATTTCAATCGCCAGAACTTCGCGTTTGATACGCGCGAAAAAGCCATTGCGCAAATTCAGCAGCTGACACCGGCCAGCCTGGCTGACTTTTTCCATCAGGCCGTGCTGGCGCAGCAGGGCATGGCGATGATCTCGCAGATTGGCGGCAGTCACGATGGCACCCACGATGCGGATTACGCGCCGCTGCCGGGCTTTACCACCTGGGATGAAGTCGCCCGGCTGCAGCAGTCGCTCTCCGTGAAGAGTGATGCGCCATGAGTCAGCGCCCTGAATCGCTCAATCCCCTGACGCTGCCGCTGCAGGGTGAGCGTCTGATTGAGGCCTCCGCCGGCACCGGTAAGACCTTTACCATTGGTCTGCTCTACCTGCGTTTGCTGCTGGGACTTGGCGGACCGAATGCTTATGCGCGTCCGCTGTCGGTGGAAGAGATTCTGGTGGTGACCTTTACCGAAGCCGCCACCGCCGAACTGCGCGGCCGTATCCGGGAAAATATTCATGAGCTGCGGCTGGCCTGTCTGCGCGGCATCAGCGCAAATCCGATGCTGATGCAGCTGCTGGCCGACATTGCCCAGCCCGCTGAGGCGGCCTCGCTGCTGCTGGCAGCGGAACGTCAGATGGACGAGGCGGCGATCTTCACCATTCACGGCTTCTGCCAGCGCATGCTCAATCTCAATGCGTTTGAGTCCGGTATGCTGTTCGAGCAGCAGCTGATTGAAGATGAACAGCAGCTGTTGCGTCAGGCGACGGCGGATTTCTGGCGGCGCCATTGCTATCCGCTGACGCTGGATATTGCGCGCGTCATCGTTGCGGAATGGAGCGGGCCGGAACAGCTATTGTCGACGCTGCGCCCGTGGCTGCAGGGCGAGTCGCCCAGCCTGCGTCTGGCGCCGCACGACAGTGAAACCCTGACATCGCGCCACAGCAGCAACCTGGCGCGTATTGCCGAAATGAAAGCGCAGTGGCGCGCGCTGGGCGAAGAGGTGCTGACGCTGGTCGGGCAGTCTGATGTCGATAAGCGCAGCTACAGCAGCAAAAACCTGCCGCTGTGGGTCAGCAAAGTCAGCGCCTGGGCGCAGAGCGAGACCGCGGATTACCAGATTCCCGCCGAGCTGGCGCGTTTCGGTCAGCAGGTGCTCAATGAAAAAACCAAAAAGGGCGCGCCACCGCAGCACCCGTTGTTTGCTGCCATTGATACGTTCCTGGCGCAGCCGCTGTCGCTGCGCGATTTGATGATTGCACGCGCGCTGGTGGAGGTGCGTCACGCGGTGCGTAAAGAGAAACGCCTGCAGGCGCTGCTGGGGTTTGACGATCTGCTGAGCCGGCTGGACGAGGCGCTGCAACAGCCCGGCGGCGAGCAGCTGGCGCAGGCGATTCGCCAGCGCTTTCCGGTGGCGCTGATTGACGAATTCCAGGATACCGACCCGCTGCAGTACCGTATTTTCCGCACGCTCTATTTACAGCAGCCGCAGCATGCGCTGCTGCTGATTGGCGACCCGAAACAGGCAATCTACGCCTTCCGTGGTGCGGACATCTTTACCTATATTCGCGCGCGCGGTGAAGTTCACGCGCACTACACGCTGGATACCAACTGGCGCTCGTCACCGGCGATGGTGGAGAGCGTCAATCAGCTGTTTATGCGCCAGCCCGCCCCGTTTCTGTTTGCGGACATCCCGTTTCTGCCGGTCAATGCCGCGCCGCCCAATCAGCGTTTGTCGCTGAGTATCGACGGCGAGGAACAGGCCGCGCTGCGCTTCTGGCTACAGCCGGGCGCAGGCTGCAGCGTCAGCGAATACCAGCAGCTGATGGCGCAGCAGTGCGCCGCCGATATCAGCCGCTGGCTGCAGGCGGGTCAGCAACAGCGCGCGCTGCTGGGCAAAACGCCTGACCAGCGGCCGGTGCAGGCCTCGGACATTACCGTACTGGTGCGCAGCCGGAACGAAGCCAATCTGATTCGCGCCGCGCTCAATCAGCTCGGCATCCCTTCGGTGTATCTCTCCAACCGCGACAGCGTGTATACCACGCCCGAGGCGCGAGAACTGCTGTGGCTGTTGCAGGCGATCCTCGCGCCCGAGCAGGAGCGGATGCTGCGCACCGCGCTGGCCACGTCGCTGTTTGCCTTTGATGCCGCGCAGCTGGACGCGCTGGATCAGGATGCACGCGGCTGGGATGCGCTGGTGGATACCTTTGCCCGCTGGCAGCAATTGTGGCACCAGCGTGGCGTACTGCCGATGCTGCGTCAGCTGATGCTGGAGCGCCAGCTGGCAGAAAACCTGCTGGCCTCAGAGAATGGCGAGCGTCGCCTGACCGATCTGCTGCACCTCGGCGAACTGCTGCAGGAGGCGGCGGCCCAGCTCGACAGTCCGCACGCGCTGGTGCGTTATCTGGCGCAGCAAATTGCCCGACCGGACAGCCAGTCGGCCAGCCAGCAGCTGCGGCTGGAGAGCGACCGCCACCTGGTGCAGATTGTCACTATCCATAAATCCAAGGGGTTACAGTATCCGCTGGTGTGGCTGCCGTTTGCCGCCGGTTTCCGCGAGGCCGATATCGCGCTCTATCACGACCGCGAGCATTACAACGCGGTGCTGGATTTGCAGAATGATGAGCAAAGTCTGGCGCTGGCAGAGCAGGAGCGGCTGGCAGAGGATTTACGCCTGCTGTACGTGGCGCTGACGCGTTCGGTGTATCACTGCAGCGTCGGAGTGGCACCGCTGTTTCGCGGCACGCGCAAGAAAGAGGGCGAGAGCGATTTACATAAAAGCGCGCTGGGTTTCCTGCTGCAGCGCGGCGAGCCGGCCACCGCAGAACAGCTGGCGAGTTTACTGCACGACATCAGCGTGACCGGAACCGAAGTGGTGCTGGCGCAGCCGCAGGGCCATGAACGCTGGCAGGCGCTGGACGAGGTTGACGATGAGCTGGATGCGCGCAGCGTCACGCGCGCGCTGGCCGATCCGTGGCGTGTCACCAGCTACTCCGGGCTGCAGCAGCACGGCAGTCACCGTCTGCTGGATGTAATGCCGGGCTTCGATGCGGAAGCGGTCGGGGAAGATCGCGAGGCGGAAGTGCTGGAAGCCGCGCTGACGCCGCACCATTTCCCGCGTGGCGCAGCGCCCGGGACTTTCCTGCATACGCTGTTTGAATCGCTCGACTTCACCCAGCCGCCGTCAGCGCCGCAGCTGGAACAGCAGTTGCAGCAGAGCGGCTATCTGCGGCACTGGCAGCCGATGCTGAGCGAGTGGATTACCCGCGTGGTGAACACGCCGCTCAACACTGAAGGGATCCGGCTGAGCGACATCACACCGGGCAATCGCCTGATCGAGATGGAGTTCTATCTGCCGATTGATGGACTGCTGACGGCACCGGCGCTGGACGCGTTGATGCGGCAGGATCCGCTGTCGCGTCAGGCGCCGCCGCTCGACTTCCGTCAGGTGCAGGGCATGCTGAAAGGCTTCATCGACCTGGTATTTCGCTGGCAGGGCAAATACTATCTGCTGGATTACAAATCTAACTGGCTGGGCGAGAGCCATCAGGCATACACACCGCAGGCGATGGCGCAGGCGATGATCGACCACCGTTACGATTTGCAGTATCAGCTGTATACGCTGGCGCTGCATCGCTATTTGCAGCACCGCCTGACGGATTACGATTATGAACAGCATTTTGGCGGCGTATTCTATCTGTTTTTACGCGGCATGGATGGCAGCTCGCCGGATAACGGGGTGTTCCATACCCGACCGACGTCAGATTTCGTTTCACAACTGGATAGCCTGTTTCGCGGGCCGGGAGCAGCAGCATGAGTAGCATGAGTACGCTATTGGCACAGGCGGCAGAACTGCGCCTGCTGCGGGCGCTGGATATTCAGTTTGCCCGGCTGCTGGCCGACGACGATCGGCCCGCGCATCTGCTGGCGGCTGCCTGTCTCAGCGCGGAAGCCGGTGACGGTCACGTCTGCCTGCCGTTGTCGCAGCTTACCCGCGAAGGGCTGTTCAGCGGTCGTCATCCGGAGCTGGCGCACGCCATCTGGCAGGCCGCCGGCGAGCCGCAGGACTGGCCGACGCTGCTGGCGGACTGGCAGGCGCTCAGCGCCAGCGATCGCCCGGCGCCGGTGGTGCTGCGTGATAACCGGCTCTATCTGCACCGGCTCTGGCATCACGAAGGGGAAGTGGCGCGCTTCTTCCAGCCACAGGCGGCGCCGCAGCTGTTTGCGCCCGAACAGGTGCGCAGCGTGCTGGATACCTTTTTCGGCAGCCAGCCTGAGGACTGGCAGAAAATTGCGGCGGCGGTGGCGCTGACGCAAAAAACTGCGGTGATCTCCGGCGGGCCCGGCACCGGCAAAACCACCACGGTGGCGAAGCTGCTGGCGGCGCTGATTCGCCTCAGTGAGGGAACCCTGCGCATTCAGCTGGCCGCGCCTACCGGCAAGGCGGCGGCGCGGCTCACCGAGTCGCTGGGTAAGGCGCTGCGCAGTCTCGACGTCAGCGATGCGGAGCGCCAGCGTTTTCCGGCAGAAGCCACCACGCTGCACCGTTTACTCGGTGCCCAGCCGGAGACGCAGCGCCTGCGCTACCACGCCGGTAATCCGCTGCATCTCGACGTGCTGGTGGTCGATGAAGCCTCAATGGTCGATCTTGGCATGATGGCAAACCTGATCGCCGCGCTGCCCGCTCACGCGCGGGTGATTTTTCTCGGCGATCGCGACCAGCTGGCCTCGGTTGAAGCCGGTGCGGTACTCGGGGATATCTGCCGCTGTGCTGAGGCGGGCTACAGTCCGGTGCGCGCGCTGCAGCTCACCACGCTGACCGGCTGCGAGGTTGCCGGCACCGATGATGCGGTGGCCCCGGCGGTGCGTGATGCCATCTGCCTGCTGCGCAAAAGCTACCGTTTCGCGGCGCACTCCGGCATCGGTCAGCTGGCTGCGGCGGTCAACGCCGGCGAAGCGCAGGCGGTCGAGGCGGCCTTTCAGGCGGGCTTCAGCGATATCGTGCGCCAGCCGCTCAACGATGCCGAAGCGTATCAGGCGATGCTGACGCAGATTGCCGAAGGCTATCGGCCATTTCTCCAGCTGATTAACCAGCGTGCCGCACCGGCCGAGGTGATTGCTGCGTTTGGCCGTTATCAGCTGCTGTGCGCCCTGCGCGAAGGGCCATTTGGCGTGCAGGGGCTCAATCAGCGTATTGAGCACAAGCTGATGCAGCTGCAGCTGATTCGGCGTCCGGCAGGGGGCAGCCGCTGGTATCAGGGACGTCCGGTGATGGTGACGCGTAACGACAGCGCGCTTGGCCTGTTCAATGGTGATATCGGCATTACGCTGTTCGATGAGGAAGGGCTGCTCAAGGTGTTTTTCCCGCTGCCTGATGGCAGCATCAAAGCGGTACAGCCAAGTCGCCTGCCGGCCCATGACACGGCATGGGCGATGACGGTGCACAAATCACAGGGTTCAGAGTTTGACCACACCGCGCTGGTGATGCCGGCTCAGTTCCTGCCGGTACTGACGCGCGAGCTGATTTACACCGCCATTACCCGGGCGCGCAGCCAGCTAACGCTGTTCAGTGATGAAGCGGTGTTCCGGCGCGCGGTGCAGCTGCGCACGCAGCGGCGCAGCGGGCTGCTGGATCGCTTAGGGGGAGAAGAGGGCAGATGATTGCGCCGCCGCGGGGACTTTCCCTCGGCGGCGCGTAAGGTGCGCTGGCGCTTAGCGTAAGTCTGCCATCAGCACTTTGGAACGACGCTGATAGTTGTACATCTGCTTTTTGCTTTCAGGCAGCGACTCAATATCCACCGGCGTGAAGCCGCGCTCCTGGAACCAGTGGATGCTGCGCGTGGTCAGCACGAACAGCTTCTTCAGCCCCATCTGCCGTGCCTGTAGCGCCACGCGCTCCAGCAGCAGCTCGCCGCGTGACGAGCTGCGATAGTCGGGGTGCACCGCCACGCAGGCCATCTCGCCGATTTGCTCGTCCGGGAACGGATAGAGCGCTGCGCAGGCGATGGTCATGTTGTCGCGCTGAATAATGGTGAATTTGTCGATCTCCATCTCCAGCTGCTCGCGCGAACGGCGCACCAGAATGCCCTGCTGCTCCAGCGGACGAATCAGTTCAAGGATCCCGCCGATGTCGTTGATGTTGGCGCGGCGAATCTGCTCGGCCGACTCCATGACAATCTGCGTACCGATACCGTCACGCGAGAACAGTTCCTGCAGCAGTGCGCCATCTTCCTGATAGCTGATCAGATGGCTGCGGCGCACGCCGCTGCGGCAGGCTTTGACCGCGCCACGCAGGAAACGCACGGTGCCGGAGAGAAAATCACCGTCGCTCTCCATTTCATCAATCCGCGTCTGCGCCTCGTTCGGGAACAGCTCGGAAATGATGGTGCCTTCGCGGTCGGTTACACCCTGTTCGGAGCAGAAACCGATCATCTTCTCGGCTTTCAGCTTAATCGCCAGCTGCGTCGCCACCTCTTCCGAGGTCAGGTTAAAGCTTTCGCCGGTCACCGAGACCGCTACCGGACCCAGCAGCACAATGGCATTGTTATCCAGCTGACGATGGATCGCCTCTTCGTCAATCCGGCGGATGCGGCCGCTGTGGCAGTAATCGACGCCGTCATCCACGCCCAGCGGCTGAGCGATGATGAAGTTACCGCTCACTACATTAATATGCGCGCCCTGCAGCGGTGTATTATTCAGGCTCATCGACAGACGCGCCGTAATATCGAGCTGTAAACGCCCGGCCGCCTGCTTCACCAGCTCCAGCGATTGGGCATCGGTCACGCGGGTGTGTTTGTGATAAATCGGCTCCAGCTGCTGCTGCGCGAGGCTGGCATCGATCTGCGGCCGTGCGCCATAAACCACCACCAGGCGAATGCCGAGACTATGCAACAGGCCGATATCGTTAACGATGCTGGAGAAGTTCTCATGCTCGATGGCCTCGCCACCCAGCATAATGACAAAGGTCTTGTCAC
>NZ_JASEWO010000311.1:0-2467 GCF_030024295.1 Pantoea sp. Pa-EAmG | reverse complement strand
GCCAGGCATCAAACCAGTGAAGAAGCCCCGGACGAGAGTCCGGGGCTTTTTTACGCCCGTACTTCAGCAAATTTACCGCTAAAAACGCGAAAACTCCCCACTGTAAAACCGTGCAATCGGGTAAACTACGGCCAGATTAATCAGTAAAGGCCGTAACATGTCCAGCCCTCAGACTTCCCTGAAAGCGTTCAACACACTGGGTCTTGCAATCGCGGCTGAAAAGCTTGTTGTTGCGGATAGCGCAGAAGCCATTTCCTCTGCCTGGCACGCCAGCCAGCAAAATAATCAGCCGTTTATGGTGCTTGGCGAGGGCAGTAACGTCCTGTTCCTCGAAGATTTTGCCGGCTGCGTGGTGATCAACGCGATTAAAGGCATCACCCTGGAAGAGCACGACGAAGCCTGGCATCTGCACGTTGGTGCTGGCGAAAACTGGCATCAGTTGGTTGAGCACACTCTAAAGAGAGGCCTCACCGGGCTGGAAAATCTGGCGCTGATTCCAGGCGTGACGGGATCGGCACCCATCCAGAACATTGGCGCTTACGGTGTTGAATTTAAAGATATTTGCCAGTACGTCGAGGTGTTACACCTGCCGGATAGCACAGTCACGCGTCTGCACCGTGATGAGTGCCAGTTTGGCTATCGCGACAGCATCTTCAAACACGCGATGAAGCACGACTATGTGATTGTGGCCGTCGGTCTGCGTCTGGCCAAGCAGTGGAAACCGGTGCTGAGCTATGGCGATCTGGCGAAGCTCAATCCCGCTACCGTATGCGCGTGGGACGTATTCAATGCGGTGTGCCATATGCGGCAAAGTAAGCTGCCCGATCCGCGCATAACAGGCAATGTAGGCAGTTTCTTTAAAAACCCCCTGATTTCCACTCAGCAGGCAGAGGCATTGCTCACGCACTATCCTGCTATGCCGCACTATCCACAGCACAGTGGTGATGTCAAGCTGGCCGCGGGCTGGCTGATCGATCAGTGTGCGTTGAAAGGCTATCGTCTTGGCGGCGCTGCGGTGCATCGGCAGCAGGCACTGGTACTGATCAATGAAGACAATGCCACACCGCAGGATATTGTCGCCCTGGCCCATCATGTGCGTCAGGAGGTGGGGGAAAAATTTGCCGTGTGGCTGGAGCCAGAAGTACGTTTCATTGGCGCGCAGGGCGAGCGTAACGCCGTCGAGGTGATTTCATGAAAGATCATAGCGTTCCATTAAAACTGGTCGCCCTGCTGGCCGATGGCGAATTTCACTCTGGTGAACAGCTGGGTGAAGCGCTCGGTATGAGCCGCGCTGCCGTGAATAAACATATTCAGACGCTGAAAAGCTGGGGCCTCGATGTCTACACCGTGACAGGGAAAGGTTACAGCCTGCCAGCGCCGATTCAGTTGCTGAATGAAGAGGCGATACTGGCGCATCTGCATCAGGCGGATCTGGCGGTGATTCCGGTTATTGACTCAACGAATCAGTATTTACTCGATCGCATGGACCAGCTGAACTCCGGCTATGCGTGCATCGCGGAATATCAACAGGCCGGGCGCGGCCGGCGCGGACGGAAATGGTTCTCGCCGTTTGGCGCCAATCTCTACATGTCCATGTACTGGCGACTGGAGCAGGGGCCAGCTGCGGCAATGGGTCTGAGTCTGGTGATTGGTATCGTGATGGCAGAGGTTATCCAGTCGCTGGGCGCGGCAGACGTCCGCGTTAAGTGGCCAAATGACCTCTATCTGCAGGATCGTAAACTGGCGGGTATTCTGGTTGAGCTCACCGGTAAAACCGGCGATGCGGCGCAAATTGTGATGGGCGCGGGGATCAACCTGGTAATGCGGGGCGAAGGCACGGCGGAAATCAATCAGGGTTGGATCAATCTGCAGGAAGCGGGCATCAAGATCAATCGTAACGAACTCGCCGCCAGGCTGATAAACCGTCTGCGTGAAGCTTTACCGCTGTTTGAACGCGATGGGCTGGCGCCGTTTGTCGGCCGCTGGGAAGCGCTGGATAACTTTATCCATCGCCCGGTAAAACTGCTGATTGGCGATCGTGAAGTGCATGGCATTGCGCGCGGAATTGATAAGCAGGGCGGTTTATTGCTGGAACAGGATGGTGAGATTAAATCCTGGGTCGGTGGCGAGATCTCATTACGTCCCGCTAATTAACACAGTAAACAGTAATGCATTAAACGCCCTGATAAAGCAGGGCGTTTTTAATACTATTTTCGTAACCGTACACTTTGCACGGCATGATCCGCAGACTTGGTCATGATCAGGCTGGCCCGTTCACGCGTAGGTAAGATGTTTTCTTTTAAATTCAGCCAGTTGATCTCTTTCCATAACCCACGTGCAATACTCTCTGCTTCCTCTTCAGGCAGCTGAGAATAGTGGTGGAAATAAGAGTCCGGATCGCTGAAGGCACCTTCGCGGAATTTAAGAAAGCGATTAACGTACCAGCGCTCTAATAAATTTTCTGGCG
>NZ_JASEWO010000009.1:0-52282 GCF_030024295.1 Pantoea sp. Pa-EAmG | reverse complement strand
TTGATGCCAGCGCTTAACTCAATAAAAACATTTTTGCGTGATATAGCTAACATTTCGGCAGGAAAAAAATCACATATCCACAGTATTTGTCAGGTTATGGCGGCGGCTTATCAGGGTAAACTAACGCCAATTGATGACGAGGTAATGAGAGACCCATGGAAACCTTCGAGTGTATTAACGTCCTGCAGGCTAACGAGCATCTGGCACAGGGAGCGCAACTGGTAGACATCCGCGATCCGCAAAGCTTCGCCATGGGCCACGCCACCGGTGCCCAACATCTGACCAATGACAACCTGGCGACGTTCATTGCCGGCGCCCGGCACGACCAGCCGGTGCTGGTGATGTGCTATCACGGCAACAGCAGTAAAGGCGCGGCGCAGTTCCTGTTAAGCCAGGGCTTTAGCGACGTCTACAGCATCGACGGCGGTTTTGATGCCTGGCGCGCGGCGTTTCCGACGCAGGTCGCCATCGGCAGCCTCTGATTGACCGATTAAAGGAAGGAGAGCACCGCATGATGCGCATCACCCAGTTTAACCAGCCGCGTATGGCGCAGGCGTTTGTCGATTACATGGCGACGCGCGGCGTCACGCTGCGTATTGAGCGCGAAAGCCACTATGTCATTGTGCTGGATGACGACAGCAAGCTGGAGATGGTCGAAAACGAACTCGCGCAGTTCGTGCGCGATCCCAACCATCCACGCTATCAGGCGGCGAGCTGGCACAGCGGTACCACCGACAGCGGTCTGCGTTATGAGCGTGGCAATATCTGGGCAAACATTCGCGAACGCGCGGGCCCGCTCACGCTGACCATGATGATCGCCTGCGTGGCGGTGTTTATCCTGATGCAGATCGTCGGCGACGATGTGGTGCTCGGCTGGCTGGCCTGGCCGGCAGATTCATCACAATATTTTGAGGTGTGGCGCTGGTTCAGCCACGCGCTGCTGCACTTCTCGCTGCTGCACATTCTGTTCAACCTGATGTGGTGGTGGTATCTCGGTGGTGCGGTAGAGAAGCGCCTCGGCAGCGGCAAGCTGTTCGTTATCATGCTGATTTCAGCGCTGCTGAGCGGCTGGATGCAGGCGAAGTTCAGCGGCGTGCTGTTTGGCGGGCTGTCCGGCGTGGTCTATGCGCTGATGGGCTACTGCTGGCTGCGCGGCGAGCGTGATCCCGAAAGTGGCATTTATCTCGAGCGCGGCCTGATTGGCTTCGCTATTGTATGGCTGGTGATTGGCTGGTACGGCGCCTTTGGCCTGTCGATCGCGAACGCTGCGCACGTCACCGGTTTGCTGGTGGGGCTGGCAATGGCGTTCGTTGATACGCGCAAACGCGCACGTCGCTAGTAGCAGGATAAAAAGAACACGGCCTTGAGCCGAGGAGAGAGATGTGAAGCAGACGCAACGTCATGACGCCATTATCGATCTGGTCCGGCGTCAGGGGTATGTCAGTACGGAAGAGCTGGTGGATCACTTTGAGGTCAGCCCGCAGACTATCCGGCGCGATCTGAACGATCTGGCCGATCAAAACAAAATTCAGCGTCATCACGGCGGCGCAGCGCTGCCTTCCAGCTCAGAAAACACCGCGTGGCAGGATCGCAAAATGATGTGGTCGGCGGAAAAAGCACGCATCGCCGAGCGCGTGGCGAGCCAGATCCCGGACGGCGCCACGCTGTTTATTGATATCGGCACCACGCCGGAAGCGGTGGCGCATGCGCTGCTCAACCACAACAATCTGCGTATCGTCACCAACAACCTCAACGTGGCGATTTTGCTGATGGGCAAGCCGGATTTCCGCGTGATCATCGCCGGCGGTGAAGTGCGCACGCGCGACGGCGGGATTATGGGGGAAGCCACGCTCGATTTTATCTCTCAGTTCCGGCTCGATTACGGCATTCTCGGCATCAGCGGTATTGATATGGACGGTTCGCTGCTGGAGTTCGACTATCACGAAGTGCGCACCAAACGCGCTATTATCGAGAACTCGCGCTGCGTGATGCTGGTGGTGGATCACTCGAAGTTTGGCCGTAACGCCATGGTTAACCTTGGCAACATGAGCCTGATTGATTATCTGTATACCGATCAAACCCCGCCATTAAGCGTACTGAAGGTGATTGAACAGCACGAAGTGCATCTGGAGCTGTGCTGATTTCCCAGGTGCGCATCAATGCGCACCCTGTGATGCAGCAGGCCATGCTTACCAAACCGCACCCTTAGTGCATTGTGCCGTATTGTAGGGTCGCCATTGATGGCGACCAGGCCGCAGCGGCACGCCTTTTTTCACTGCATCTTCATTTCCCTGTCGCTTTTTTCAGCGTCCCCGGCTTAACTTACTCTTTCAGATTTGCGCTTGCCCGTGTTTACCGTTTCGGATGCAAAGGGATGCACTATGTCGCCGCTAAAATTCAATAAAACCCGCTTTGACGCCGCGCTGACCCGCCAGTGGCAGCAGCTCGGACTGACTTCCGCCCGGCAGATGACGCCGCATCAGTGGTGGCAGGCGCTCAGCCGGGCGCTGATGGAACTGCTCGCCGCACAGCCGCCTGTGCCGCCGAAAAGCGCTCAGCGCCACGTTAATTATCTCTCGATGGAGTTTCTGCCCGGCCGGCTGACCGGTAATAACCTGCTCAATCTCGGCTGGTATAACGAGGTGGCTGCCGCGCTGGCAGAGCACCAGGTTGAGCTGAATGAACTGCTGGAGGAGGAGGTCGATCCGGCGCTGGGCAACGGCGGACTGGGACGGCTCGCGGCCTGCTACATGGATGCGATGGCGACGGTCGGCCAGCCGGCGATGGGGCACGGCCTCAACTATCAGTACGGCCTGTTTCGTCAGTCGTTTGTGGCCGGACAGCAGCACGAAGCGCCGGATGACTGGCAGCGCGATCGCTATCCGTGGTTCCGCCACAACGCCGCGCTGGATGTGCCGGTGGGGCTGGGCGGTAAGGTCAAAAAGCGCGACGATGGCAGCGTCGAATGGCGTCCGGCGCAGCAGCTGATCGGCCAGGCCTGGGATCTGCCGGTAATCGGCTATCGCAACGGCATCACACTGCCGCTGCGCCTGTGGCAAGCCACTAGTGCGCAGCCGTTTGACCTGACGCTGTTTAACGATGGCAAATTCCTGCAGGCGGAGCAGCCCGGCATTGAAGCTGATAAGCTGACCAAAGTGCTCTATCCCAATGACAACCATGCGCCAGGTAAACGTCTGCGGCTGATGCAGCAGTATTTCCAGTGCGCCTGCGCGGTGAGCGACATACTGCGTCGTCACCGACTGGCGGGCCGTGCGCTGCATACGCTGCCGGATTTCGAAGTGATTCAGCTCAACGATACCCATCCCACCATCGCTATTCCGGAGCTGCTGCGTCTGCTGCAGGATGAGCATGGCCTGAGTTGGGACGACGCCTGGCACATTACCAGCCGCACCTTTGCCTATACCAACCATACGCTGATGCCGGAGGCGCTGGAGCGCTGGCCGGCGAGCCTGCTGCGCGAACTGCTGCCGCGCCATCTGCAAATCATCAAACAGATCAATCGCCAGCTGAAGCAGCAGGTCAAACAGCGCTGGCCGAATGATAGCGCTCTCTGGCACAAGCTGGCGGTGGTGAGCGACGGCGAAGTGCGCATGGCCAATCTGTGCGTGGTGAGCTGTTTCGCCGTCAACGGTGTGGCAGCGCTGCACTCGCAGCTGGTGGTTAACGATCTGTTCCCGGAATATCACCAGCTGTGGCCGCACAAGTTTCATAACGTCACCAACGGCATTACGCCGCGCCGCTGGCTGAAGCAGTGCAACCCCCTGCTGTCCGCGCTGATTGACGCCAGCCTGCAGGTGGAGTGGGCCAACGATCTCGACGCGCTGGAATGGCTGGCGCCGCTGGCGAAGAAGAAAAGTTTTCGCCAGCAGTTCCGCACCATCAAGCAGCAAAACAAACTGCGGCTGACGGTGTACATCAAACGCGTGACCGGCATCGATATCAATCCTGAAGCGCTGTTTGATGTGCAGATCAAGCGCCTGCATGAATACAAACGCCAGCATCTCAGTCTGTTGCACATCCTGCACTGCTATCGCCAGCTGCGCGATAACCCGGACAATCCCGACTTCGTGCCGCGCGTCTTTCTGTTTGGCGCCAAGGCGGCGCCCGGCTATTTGCTGGCAAAAAACATCATCTGTGCCATCAATAAAGTCGCGGAGGTGATCAACAACGACCCGCTGGTGGGCGATCGTCTGAAGGTGGTGTTTGTGCCGGATTACCGGATTACCGCCGCCGAGCTGATGATTCCGGCAGCCGATCTCTCGGAGCAGATCTCCACGGCCGGTTACGAAGCCTCCGGTACCGGCAACATGAAGCTGGCGCTCAACGGCGCGCTGACCATTGGCACGCTGGACGGGGCTAACGTGGAGATTGCCGAGGCGGTCGGTGAGAAAAATATCTTTATCTTCGGCAACACGGTGGATGAGGTAAAAGCACTGAAGGCCGACGGTTACAGTCCGAAGAAACTGCGCAAGCACGATCGCTATCTCGACGGTTTGCTGAAGGAGCTGGAAAAGGGCAAATTCAGCGACGGCGACCGGCAGGTATTTGCGCCGCTGCTGGAGAGCCTGAGCAAACAGGGCGATCCGTGGCTGGTGCTGGCCGATTTCGCCGCTTATATCGCGGCGCAGCAGCGCGTCGAAGCGCTGTGGCGCGATCCGGAAGCGTGGACCAAAGCGGCGATTCTCAACACGGCGCATACCGGCCGCTTCAGTGCCGATCGTTCGATTCGCGATTATCAACAGCGTATCTGGCAGGCGGCGCGCTGAGCCGCCGGAAAATGACGCTGCATGCGTAATGTGCGCACGGCAACGAAGGAGACAACATGGCCATGAAGAAACTGGATCAGGCTGCACGGGATGCCGGTATCGCACTGAGTTTTATCAACAATAAAGGTGAGTCACAGACCATCAGCGACGACACCAAACGCGCGCTGATGGCGCTGATGGACGCCCCGACGGGCAGCGCGCCACCGCTGCCGCCGGTGCTGGTGTTAACGCCGCCCGGACTGCCTGAACTGACGCCGCAGGGCAGCGACGACTACCGCTGGCAGCTGGTGAGCGAGCAGGGGCAGCACTATGACGGCACGCTGAGCGCGGGAGAAAGCCTGGCGCTGCCGGCAGAACTGCCCGAGGGCTACCATCAGCTCACGCTGAGCACTTCACGCCAGCAGTGGCAGACGCGCATTATCATCGCACCGGCGCGCTGTTATCTGCCGCCAGCGCTGGCGCAGGGGGAGAAGCGCTGGGGCGCGCTGGTGCAGCTCTATACGCTGCGCTCGGCGCGTAACTGGGGCATCGGCGACTTTGGCGATCTGATGCAGATGCTGGAGCAGGTCGCCGCTCACGGCGGAGATTTCATCGGTCTCAACCCGCTGCATGCGCTCTATCCGGCGCAGCCGGATCACGTCAGCCCGTACAGCCCGAGCTCGCGCCGCTGGCTCAACGTGCTGTACATCGACATCAATCAAATCGACGAATTCACCCAAAGTGACGCCGCCCAGCGCTGGTGGCACAGCGCGCCAACGCGCAAAGCGCTAAAACAGGCGCGCAGCGCAGCGTTTGTCGATTATCGCGCGGTGACGACGCTCAAGCTGACTGCGCTGCGTTTTGCCTGGCAGCACGCACAGCCGCAGCTGACCCGGCAGCCGGCGTTTCAGCAGTTTCTGGCTGAAGGCGGCGATGCGCTGCGTTATCAGGCGGCGTTTGACGCCATCGTAGCGGCGCGCAGCCAGCAGCATCCCGATGAGTGGGGCTGGGAAAAGTGGCCGTCAGGCTGGCAGCAGGCGCAGCAGCCGGAGGTGCAGCAATGGTGCGCGCAGCATGAGGACGACATTCTGTTCTGGAGCTGGCTGCAGTGGCTGGCGCAGCAGCAGTTCGCCGCCTGCTGGCAGCGTAGCCAGCAGCTGGGGATGGCGGTCGGGTTATATCGCGATTTGGCGGTTGGCGTGGCACAGCACAGCGCGGAAACCTGGCAGGATCCGCAGCTGTATAAGCTGGGCGCGTCGGTGGGCGCACCGCCGGATCCGCTTGGCCCGCTCGGGCAGAACTGGGCGCTGCCGCCGCTCGATCCACATGTACTGCGCGCGCGGGGCTATCAGCCGTTTATCGATCTGCTGCGCGCCAATATGCGCGATTGCGGGGCGCTGCGCATCGATCACGTTATGGCGCTACTGCGTTTGTGGTGGATTCCCTATGGCGAAAGTGCCGATAAAGGCGCGTATGTCGCCTATCCGGTGCACGACCTGCTGGCGATCCTTGCGCTGGAGAGTCAGCGTCAGCGCTGCATGGTGATCGGTGAAGATCTCGGCACCGTGCCGCAGGAGATCGTCAGCCTGCTGCGCGACCGCGGCATTTTTTCGTGGAAGGTGCTGATGTTCGAGTGCGGGGAGGACGGGCAGTTCCGGCCACCGGCAGCCTATCCGCGCCAGTCGATTGCCAGCGCCAGTACCCATGATTTGCCGACGCTGAGCGGATTCTGGCATGCCGCCGATCTGCAGTTGCGCGAGCAGCTGGGGCTGTTTACTAAACGCAGCATGCTGAAGGCGGCCATCGCCGAACGCGATGGGCAGAGAAAAGCGCTGCTGAAGGCGATGAGCGAGGCGCAAGCCATTGATGCGCGCAGCAAAAACCGCGACGGCCAGCGTCTGACGCCTGCGCTGAATCAGGGCGTGCACCGCTTTCTGGCGTACACCGACAGCGCCCTGCTGGGGCTGCAGCCGGAGGACTGGCTGGGAATGGAGACGCCGGTCAACGTGCCGGGCACGGTAGCCGAATACCCCAACTGGCGGCGCAAACTGCGCGTACCATTGGAGAAGTTGTTTAGTTACCGGAAAGTGCAGCAGCTGCTGGCGATCGTCAATGAAGGGCGTAAGAAGCCGTAAAACACGCGGCAGCCGGGGTGGCTGCCGCATCTTCTATCAGTAGTAGGAGTGCTCGCCGCGCTGATGCTCGGTGAGATCGCGCACGCCTTTCAGCTCAGGGAAGGCGGCCAGCAGCTCTTTCTCGATGCCGTCTTTCAGCGTCACGTCAATCATCGAGCAACCGTTACAGCCGCCGCCGAACTGCAGAATGGCATAGCCTTCGTCGGTGATCTCCATCAGCGAGACGCGACCGCCGTGGCTGGCCAGCTGCGGGTTGATCTGCGCCTGCAGCAGATACTCCACGCGCTCAACCATCGGTGCATCGTCCGACACTTTACGCATCTTGGCGTTCGGCGCTTTCAGCGTGAGCTGTGAGCCGAGGTTATCGGTCACGAAGTCGATCTCCGCATCTTCGAGGTACGGCGCGCTCAGCTCATCGACATACGCAGACAGCTTGTCGAACTTCAGTTCGGTATCGGTGGCTTCAACCGCGTCCGGCGGGCAGTAGGAGACGCCGCACTCGGCGGTTGGCGTACCCGGGTTAATAACGAATACGCGAATCTGGGTGCCATCTTCCTGTTTTGACAGCAGTTTTGCGAAGTGCTCTTGCGCAGTATCAGTAATACGGATCATGGCGATTGCTCAATAGTTGACTAAAATACCTGGTTATAATACGCCCAACGCCGACGCTCTACAAGGTACGGCACAGGCATCCTATGTGTACGCTGGCCGCGCCCTGCGCCAGTAATAAGCGGCTGATTTCCCCCACCGTGCTGCCGGTGGTCACCACATCATCGATAAGCAGGATGTGGCGTCCGCGCACCGCCATTTCAAGGCGAAACGCGCCACGCAGATTGCTTTTCCGGGCGCGGGCGCTGAGCGCATGCTGCACCGCACCGTGACGCACCCGGCGTAGCCCTTCGCGGTATTCACAGCCAAGCCAGCGCGCCAGCGGTTTAGCCAGCAGCGCGGCCTGATTATACCCACGCTGCCACGCGCGGCGGCGATGCAGCGGCACGCTCAGCACCAGATCGATACGCGGCAACGGCTGCTGGCGGCGCTTTGTTAATAATTTTAACAAAAGCAGCCGCGCCAGCATCACCCTGAGTGCGGTTGCGCGCGAGAATTTGAGCTGCTGCACCCATTCGCTCAGCGGCGGCACATAATCACTCACGCAAGTAAGAGCGTGCCACGGCGGCGGCCGGCGCAGACAGCGTCCGCACGGCTGATCGCCGCTGGCCGGCAGTCCGCAGCAGGGACAGAGCGCCGGCAGCGCCGGTAGCTGACGCAGACATACGCTGCACAGGCCGTGCCGGGCGATACGCAGCGGCAGACGGCATAGCCAACACAGGGCCGGGATTGCTAGCATAGCGACCTCCTTTTCACTTTTCGGGAGTGTAACCGATGAGTTCGCTTTACTGGCACACCACAGGCACAGGCGATCGCGATCTTGTGCTGCTGCACGGCTGGGGACTGAACGCCGAAGTGTGGCAACACATTGTTCCGCGACTCAGCCCGCATTTTCGTCTGCACCTGGTGGACCTGCCGGGATTTGGCCGCAGCCAGGGATTTGAGCCGCTGAGCCTGGCGCAGATGGCGCAACAGCTATTACCGCAGTTGCCAGTGCGCGCCGTGCTGCTCGGCTGGTCGCTGGGCGGCTTAGTGGCCAGCCAGCTGGCGCTGAGCCAGCCCGATCGCGTGGCGGCATTGATTAGCGTGGCGTCGTCGCCGTGCTTTACCGCCCGGGATGAATGGCCCGGCATCCAGCCTGAGACGCTGGCGACGTTCCAGCAGCAATTGAGCAGCGATTTCCAGCGCACGGTGGAGCGTTTTCTCGCGCTGCAAACTATGGGGACGGAAAATGCGCGTCAGGATGCGCGCCAGCTGAAAGAAGTGGTGCTGTCGCAGCCGATGCCGTCGGTGGCGGTACTGGAAGGGGGATTGAACATTCTGCGCCACGATGATTTGCGCAGCGCACTGGATGGGCTGACGCTGCCGTTCCTGCGTATCTATGGCGCGCTGGATGGCCTGGTGCCGCGCCGCATTGCGCCGCAGCTGGATGCGCGCTGGCCGCATTCGCAGTCGGTTGTCATCGCGAAGGCCGCGCACGCGCCGTTTATTTCGCACCCGGAGGCGTTCTGCCAGCAGGTTCAGCAGTTCATCCACGCAGCCACATAAACTGCCAGGCGGCCAGCACCAGCGGCTGGCTGCCATCCACGCGCTTCCCGCTGATTACATCCTGAAAAGGGCGCGCCTGCGGCAGCGCGGTGCTGATCTCGCGGCTGCTGAGATTGAACACGCACAGTAACCCTTCGTCGCTGTCCGCGGCGTGACGGCGCAGCAGCAGCACCGCGTTGTCGCTCTCCAGCAGCGTCATCGGATTGTCCGGATGGAACGCCGGCTGCCGGGTGCGCAGCTGAATCAGCGCGCTAAGCCGCTCAAACACCTGCTGACGCAGCGGGTTGCCGCCGCTGATTTGCTGTTCGATATCGCGCAGGCTGTACTTCTCACGGTTGATGGCGCGGTTGTGCCCGGCAGCGCGCACGCCCTCGTTGTCATTGCGCGAGCCGAGAATACTTTGAATATAGATGGCGGGCACGCCGGGAAAGGCCAGCAGAATCGCGTGCGCCAGCAGGAAGCGACGCAGGCGCGTGTCGTCATCGTCGGTCTGGTGATTGAGCGCATCCAGATACGTTACGTTGATTTCATACGGGCTGGTGCTGCCGTCCGGGTTGTTTTTATAGGACACCAGCGCGCCCTCCAGCGCCAGTTCACGCACCAGCGCCACAATCTCGACTTCCGACAAAATGCCGCGTGCCGGATTGAGGCCAATGCCGTCGTGCGAGGCGAGAAAATTGAAGAAGGTGGTGCCGCCATCACCGGGCTCAAGCGTGCTGGCCCACTGGCGCAGCGCGCGCGCCGAGCCGGAGTGAATGGCGTGCAGCACCAGCGGCGGCAGCGAAAACTGGTAAACCATCTGCGCTTCGTCGTGGCCGTTGCCGAAATAGCTGATGTTATCCTGATGCGGCACGTTGGTTTCCGTCACGATCACCGTACCTGGCGCGACTTCGTTGGCGATGGCGCGAAACAGCTTCACCAGCTGATGGGTTTTGGTCAGATGGATACAGCGTGTGCCCGGCGTTTTCCACATGTAGCCCACCGCGTCCAGCCGCACGTAATCCGCGCCTTTGTTGAGATAATCCAGCAGCACGCCCACCATGCGGATCAGCACCTGCGGATTGGCGAAGTTGAGATCGATTTGGTCGGCGCTGAAGGTGGTCCAGATAAAGCGCGTGTCGCCGTTAGCGAGGGTAAACGGCGTCAGCAGCGGTGAGGTGCGCGGGCGCGTCACGGCACTGAGATCGGTGGCGGGCGGCATGCTGATAAAGAAGTCGTCCCAGCCGGCATCCTGCGCCAGAAAGTGGCGAAACCACGCGCTGTGCGCCGACATGTGGTTACAGACGAAATCGAACATCAGCCGGGTTTCGCTGTGCAGCGCCGTGATGTGCTGCCAGTCGCCGCAAATCGGGTTCACTTTGTGGTAATCGATAACCGAGAAGCCATCGTCGGACGAATAGGGGAAAAATGGCAGCAGATGCACCAGGCTGAAGGTGGACTGCAGATGCTGCTGAAAAAAACGCGTAAAGCTGACGAGCGTGGGCTGCTCGGGTTCGCGGAACTGGTCAGCGTAACTGATCAGCACCACGTCTTTTTCATCCCAGTGCGCTTTACGCGGCAGCTTTACCGTGTCGCGCGCCGCGCGGATGTGCGAAAGCAGGCGCTCGCGCGCCGCGACGGGGAGGCTACCTTCATAAATCTCATCGAGCAGGAAGTTGATAATGTCCATCGGATCGCCGGGTTACGCGGAAGGTCATTTTTTCACACGGTTTTTTCAGCGTAGTCCGCCAGGACAATTTATCAACCTCCTGTACTCGCGCGCCGCTTAGCGTTTTTTCCCAAACGCGGCCGCCAGCGCATCGCCCATCGCACTGTTACCGACGCTGGCGCTGGCAGGTTTGCCGCGGCCTTTGGCACCGGCGGCCGGCCGCGCGGCCTCTTTGCCTGCGCCACGGTTGCCGCCGCTGCGCGCGTTGCTTTCACCCGGCTGCTCATCCAGACGCATAGTCAGCGCGATACGCTTACGCTGCAGATCGACTTCCATCACCTTCACTTTGACGATATCGCCGGCTTTCACCACCTGATGCGGGTCGTCTACGAATTTGTCCGACAGCGAAGAGATGTGCACCAGGCCGTCCTGATGCACGCCGATATCGACGAACGCGCCGAAGTTGGTCACGTTGGTCACTGCACCTTCCAGCACCATGCCCGGCAGCAGGTCGTTGAGCGTCTCCACGCCTTCGGCAAACTGCGCGGTTTTGAACTCCGGACGCGGATCGCGGCCCGGTTTTTCCAGCTCTTTGATGATATCGGTGACGGTCGGCAGCCCGAAACGCTCATCGGTGAAGTCGCGCGCATTCAGGTCGCGCAGGCTACCCGGATTGCCCATCAGCTCATTCAGCGCCTGTTCCGTGGCGGCGAGAATGCGCTCCACCAGCGGATAGGCTTCCGGATGCACCGTTGAGGCATCCAGCGGATTATCGCCGTGGTTGATGCGCAGGAAGCCGGCGCACTGTTCAAAGGCTTTCGGCCCAAGGCGGCTCACCTTCAGCAGCTGCTGGCGGTTCTGGAAACGGCCGTTTTCGTCACGCCAGCTGACAATGTTCTGCGCCATCATGCGCGTCAGGCCGGCGACGCGCGTCAGCAGCGCCACCGAAGCGGTATTCAGATCGACGCCCACGGCGTTCACACAATCTTCCACCACCGCATCGAGTTTTTTCGCCAGCTGGCTCTGGCTGACATCGTGCTGATACTGGCCAACGCCAATCGATTTCGGGTCAATTTTGACCAGCTCTGCCAGCGGATCCTGCAGACGACGGGCGATAGACACCGCACCGCGCAGCGAAACGTCGAGATCGGGGAACTCCTGCGCCGCCAGTTCGGAAGCGGAATAGACCGATGCTCCGGCCTCACTGACAATCACTTTTTGCGCTTTGATTTGCGGGAACTGCTTCTGTACGTCGAGGAAGAAACGCTCGGTTTCACGTGAAGCGGTGCCGTTGCCGATCGCCACCAGTTCAACCTGATGTTTCGCGCACAGTGCCGCCACCGAGGTTGCGGCTTTGGCCGCCTGGCCGGTATGCGGATAGATGGTATCGGTCGCGACCAGCTTGCCGGTGGCATCGACCACCGCCACTTTGACCCCGGTGCGCAGGCCAGGATCGAGACCCATGGTGGCGCGCATGCCGGCGGGAGCCGCCATCAGCAGATCGTGCAGATTACGGGCAAACACGTTGATCGCTTCGTCTTCCGCCCGTTCGCGGATGGTGCCCATCAGTTCGGTTTCGAGGTGCAGCAGGACCTTGATGCGCCAGGTCCAGCTGACCACGGCTTTGCGCCAGCTGTCGGCCGGTGCGTTGTTCAGGCGCAGGCCAAGGTGGTCGGCGATCAGCGTTTCACCGTAGCTTTCGCGCGGTGCTTCATCAAACTGCGGATCAGCGTTGAGCGACAGCTGTAAAATGCCTTCGTTACGGCCACGGAACATGGCCAGCGCGCGGTGCGACGGCACGCTGCTCAGCGCTTCGTGATGATCGAAGTAGTCGCGGAATTTAGCGCCTTCTTCCTCTTTGCCTTCCACCACCCGCGCAACCAGATGGGCGTTCTTCCACAGGTATTCACGTACTTTCGCCAGCAGCGTGGCGTCTTCGGCGAAGCGCTCCATCAGGATATAGCGTGCGCCATCCAGCGCGGCACGCACATCGGCGACGCCTTTATCCGCGTCGACATAACGCGCTGCCAGCTGCTCGGGGTCCTGAGACGCATCGTTCCACAGCGTCTCTGCCAGCGGTTCCAGCCCGGCTTCGATAGCGATCTGCCCGCGCGTGCGGCGCTTCTGCTTATAAGGCAGATAGAGATCTTCCAGCTCGGTTTTGTTCAGCGTGCCGTTGATGGCAGTGGCTAATTCCGGCGTCAGTTTGCCCTGGTCATCAATGGATTTCAGAATCGACTGGCGGCGTTCCTCCAGCTCACGCAGATAGCCGAGACGGCTCTCCAGCGTACGCAGCTGGGTATCATCCAGCCCGCCGGTCACTTCCTTACGGTAACGTGCGATAAACGGCACGGTGTTCCCTTCGTCCAGCAAGCGAATGGCGGCGTCAACCTGGTCGGCGCGTGCCTTCAGCTCACCTGCGATAATCTGGCTCAGCGAATCTTTCATCATCAGTAACGGTCTTGCTTACACAGGGTTAGAAATAGGGGACAGTTATACGGACTGAGGCCGCAAATTGCCAGCCGCTGACCGGTGAATCCGTCTTTTTCTGAATGCAGCGCGCAACTCAGAGAAACTTAGCCACCTATGTGTTAAACCCCAGCGCAATGGCGTGCCGGTTGCAGCCAGGCTCGCCCCGTCTCTGCCCTATAATCCGCGGCAAACCACGGAAGGAGGGTGAAGCAATGATCAAATTACTGCTGCTGCTGGCCGGACGCGAGCTGCTGGTGCGTTATCGGCTGCTGATTTATTGCCTGGCGCTGTGCGGCGTGCTGCTGGCCGGCATGATCGTGGCGGACGTGCTGGTCGATGGGCATATCAATCTGTCGCTACAGGTGCTGGCGCTCTTACTGTCGCTGTCGCTGCTGTTTAACCTGCTGAGCGGCGAGGTGTCGCTGCAGCGCTGGCTCAATCTGCTGTTTTCCCTGATTTTTGTCGGCACGCTGCTGGCCGGCGCGCTGTGGCACGGGGACGAAAGGCAGCTGAAGAAACTGCTGCTGACGGTGATGGAAATCTGCCTGTTGTTTAACGGCCTGTTTCGCTGCCTGAGCGCGGCGCTGATTCAGCGTCAGCGCTGGGTGCGACATTTTATGCTGGGCTGCGGCGAGATGGTGCTGAGCGTGGTGCTGTTTTTCAATGACAACCTGCATACCTGCGTGTTGCTGGGCAGCTGGCTGGTACTGTTGCTGCTGTCGTTCAGCCTGACGGTATGGCGCGTCTGGCGCCAGTGGCAGCGCCTGCCGGCGGGTCAGTCCGTTACGCTGCTGCCGTGGTTTTGTCGCGGCCATCGTCATATCGCGCGGCTCCGGCCGTGGCAGCAGGCCCGCTTTCCGCCGGTCGCCGCGGCATTTCCTCTCTGTGTCCACGTCTGGCAGGCGCAGTCTGAAGCCAGTCAACAGCCGAAGCGCTATGTGATTGACCGTTACATCGGCGTGATTAACGGTGAAGGGCACTTTTGTACCGGCCACGCGGCACTGAGCTTTGGCGAGCGCGGCTACATCAGCCTTTATCCGCAGCAGGAGATCGATCCGCAACCGCACGAGCTGCCGCGTCTGCTGCTGGCCGGACAGATTAACGATCGCCCCGGCCGTTTTCTTCCCTCGCTGGTGGCAGAGATTGCCGACTGGCGCAGCCCGGATTTAACCTTCAGTTTTCAGCACTACAATGGGCAGGCGCTCGCCAGCTACTGGCAGGCCAACCGTGGTGACAGCCTGTATAATCTGACGGCAAAAAACTGTTCGACTACCGTGGTGGATGCGCTGGACGTGGCGTTTGAAGGCTATTACGGTCAGCGGCTGCAGCAGGTGTTTGCGCTGCTGCTGCAGCCGGCATTCTGGGGCGCCTGCGTGCTGCGCGAACGGGCAGAAATCATGACCTGGACGCCCGGCCTGGTCGCCGATTATGTGCGCCTGATGAAAAAGACGCTGGGTGCCTGTCCGGGCAGGTAAGGCTTTGTGATAGCCTCTGTGCAGTGAACAGGGCTGTAACCACGAGTGAAGCGATGAAAACCCAACTGATTACCCGCGAAGGCTATAACAAGCTGCGTGCTGAGCACGACCATCTGTGGAATGAGAAGCGGCCGGAAATCACCCACATTGTCTCCTGGGCCGCCAGCCTGGGCGATCGCTCTGAAAACGCTGATTACACCTATAACAAGCGCCTGCTGCGCCAGATCGATCGGCGTGTGCGCTATCTGCGTAAATGTCTCGCCGAGCTGAAAATTGTTGATTATGCGCCGCAGCAGGAGGGCAAAGTGTTCTTCGGTGCCTGGGTGGAAGTGGAGAATGAGCAGGGCGACGTGAAGCGTTTTCGCATCGTCGGACCGGACGAGATCTATGGCGATACGGTGAAAGAGTACATCTCCATCGACTCGCCGATGGCGCGCGCGCTGATCAAAAAAGAGGTGGATGACGAGGTGACGGTAAACACGCCGGAAGGGCAGAAGGTGTGGTTTGTGAACCGCATTGAGTACGTCACGGAAAGTGAGGAAAAAAGAGGCGGAGAGTAATGGCCTGGTGAAACAAGCCGGGGCGCAACTTATTCTCCGCTGGCGAAAGGGCTGGCAGTATAAGAGGGGGAAGCGCCGCAGCCTTGCCGCGCCAGATAAGCGTTATTTGCCCGGCGTGGTCGCCGTGGTCGTTGAGGTGCTGCTGCCGCCGTGATCGCCGCCGCCCATGGTGGCCAGCGCGACGCCGAGCAGGGCACCCACCGCACCGATGCCGATAGCATCGGAATTACCTTTGGCCGTGGTCGACGCCTGTGCGCCGGCGGCTTCGCCCGCTGGCGTAGCGGCCTGAACCTGTGTGAGGCTGGTGAGTACCAGAGCGCTCAGCAGAACAACGGTTTTTTTCATCTTTCTTCTCCACATGAACTCAGTAAGCAGGTACCGATGCAGTGTCGGAGATCATTTGCGCAGAGGAAAGGGAAGTTTACTGACTGATTTAAATCACTTTATTTAACACTGGCCTTATTTTGCGCGCGCACTGGCACTGTTCCGAGCGCGGATACGCAGTCAGCGGCAGAAACGCGATATTTTATGCTGCTGAGCGCGGCCGCTGGCTTATCCTGCAGGCGAAACTTAAGCCAAATGGCGCGCCCCGCCTGACGGCGGAAGCGGGACGGCCCGGCTGGACCACTCGCCGACAGAAAACGCCGCTGATTTTCAGACAAGCGCTAAACGGCGTCAAAATCAGTCAGAAAAGCGCGAGCGGAGCCGCAGTTCGCGGTTAAAATTAAAGATAAGCTGCTGTTTAATATGCTTTGTAACAATTTCGGCTAGAATATAAACCATTAATGACTGTCACATGTAGGCATCTTTTTTACACAATATTGGCTCAGGCAATGGCGCCTTTGGGAGTTGAACATGCAAGAGAACTACAAAATTCTGGTCGTCGATGATGATATGCGTCTGCGCGCACTGCTCGAACGCTATCTCACCGAACAGGGCTTTCAGGTGCGCAGCGTCGCCAACGCCGAGCAGATGGATCGTCTGCTGACCCGCGAATCATTCCATTTAATGGTGCTGGATTTAATGCTGCCGGGCGAAGATGGCCTGTCAATTTGCCGTCGTCTGCGTAGCCAGAGTAACCCGATGCCGATCATTATGGTCACCGCGAAAGGTGAAGAGGTCGATCGTATCGTGGGGCTGGAAATCGGCGCCGATGACTACATTCCAAAACCGTTCAACCCGCGTGAGCTGCTGGCGCGAATTCGTGCTGTGCTGCGTCGTCAGGCCAATGAGCTGCCGGGCGCGCCGTCGCAGGAAGAAGCCGTCATCGCCTTCGGTAAGTTCAAACTGAACCTCGGCACGCGTGAAATGTTCCGTGAAGATGAGCCGATGCCGCTGACCAGCGGAGAGTTTGCCGTGCTGAAAGCGCTGGTGAGCCATCCGCGTGAGCCGCTGTCGCGCGATAAGCTGATGAACCTGGCGCGCGGGCGTGAGTACAGTGCGATGGAGCGTTCTATCGACGTGCAGATCTCTCGTCTGCGCCGCATGGTCGAAGAAGATCCGGCGCATCCGCGCTACATCCAGACCGTCTGGGGCCTTGGCTACGTGTTCGTTCCGGACGGCAGTAAAGCATGAGGCGATTGCGCTTCTCACCCCGCAGTTCGTTTGCCCGCACCCTGTTGTTGATCGTTACCTTGCTGTTCGTCAGCCTGGTAACGACCTACCTGGTGGTGCTCAATTTCGCCATTCTTCCCAGCCTGCAGCAGTTCAACAAAGTCCTCGCCTACGAAGTGCGTATGCTGATGACCGATCGGCTGCAGCTGGAGGATGGTACGCAGCTGGAAGTGCCGCCGGCCTTCCGGCGCGAAATTTATCGTGAGCTGGGCATCTCGTTGTACACCAACGCGGCGGCGGAAGAGAGCGGACTGCGCTGGGCGCAGCATTATGAATTCCTCAGTGAACAGATGGCGCAGCAGCTGGGCGGGCCGACCGACGTGCGGGTTGAGGTTAACAAAAACTCGCCGGTGGTCTGGCTGAAAACCTGGCTGTCGCCGGATATCTGGGTGCGCGTACCGCTGACCGAAATCCATCAGGGCGACTTCTCGCCGCTGTTCCGCTATACCCTGGCGATTATGCTGCTGGCGATTGGCGGCGCCTGGCTGTTTATCCGTATACAAAACCGACCCTTAGTCGATCTTGAACACGCTGCGTTGCAGGTGGGGAAAGGCATTATTCCGCCACCGCTGCGCGAATACGGTGCTTCGGAAGTGCGTTCGGTGACGCGTGCCTTCAACCAGATGGCGGCGGGCGTGAAGCAGCTGGCCGATGACCGTACGCTGCTGATGGCCGGCGTCAGCCATGATTTACGCACGCCGCTGACGCGCATCCGTCTCGCCACCGAGATGATGGGCGAGGAAGATGGCTACCTGGCCGAGTCGATCAACAAAGACATCGAAGAGTGTAACGCCATCATCGAGCAGTTCATCGATTACCTGCGCACCGGGCAGGAGATGCAAACCGAGCGCGCCGATCTGAATAGCGTGCTGGGCGAAGTGGTGGCGGCGGAGAGCGGCTACGAGCGCGAGATTGAGAATGCGGTGATGGACGCGGAGCTGATGCTGGATATTAACCCGCTGTCGATTAAACGCGCGGTGGCGAATCTGGTGGTTAACGCGGCGCGTTACGGTAACGGCTGGATCAAGGTCAGCAGCGGTCAGGAATTGAATCGCGCGTGGTTCCAGGTGGAGGATGATGGTCCGGGCATTAAGCCGGATCAGTTACAGCATCTGTTCCAGCCGTTTGTGCGTGGCGACAGCGCGCGCAGCACCAGCGGCACCGGCCTTGGCCTGGCGATTGTGCAGCGTATTATCGATGCGCATGACGGATCGCTGGAGATTGGCGACAGTGAACGCGGCGGATTACGTATCCGCGCGTGGTTACCGATCCCGGAAAACAGCGCCACGACGGCAGTAAGCAGTAACGTTAGTTAAATTTCCGCACCAACCGTCGCGGCGCAATCTATTGCGCATCCATCAGCGATATTGCCGCTGCAGGCATGCGCGATAAATCGCGCCGCGACGAAATGTGCCATCGCTAAGCCGCCGTTGTGGCGGCTGGGCTACTTCACAGCTGCGGGCCGGCCTGCACCAGCGCCTTGCCGGCATCGTTATCGGTGTACTTCTCGAAATTGGTGATAAAGCGCTGCGCCAGCGCTTCGGCAGCCTGCTGCCAGGCGGCGGCGTCAGGCCAGCTGCGGCGCGGATCGAGAATGGCATCGTCCACCTGTGCCAGCGTGGTGGGCACCTGCAGATTAAACACCGGCAGCGTTACGGTCTCCGCTTCATCCAGCTCACCGGCCAGAATCGCGTTGATGATAGCGCGCGTGTCTTTCAGCGAAATGCGCTTGCCGCTGCCGTTCCAGCCGGTATTCACCAGATAGGCCTGCGCGCCGGACGCCTGCATACGTTTCACCAGCACATCCGAGTACTGCGTTGGATGCAGCGTCAGGAACGCCGCGCCAAAACAGGCGGAGAAGGTTGGGGTGGGCTGCGTCACACCGCGCTCGGTGCCGGCCAGCTTGGCGGTAAAGCCGGACAGGAAGTGGTACTGGGTTTGCTCCGGCGTCAGACGCGAAACCGGTGGCAGTACGCCAAAGGCATCGGCGGTCAGGAAGATGACCTTCTTCGCGTGGCCGGCTTTCGATACCGGCTGCACGATGTTTTCGATGTGCTCGATCGGGTAAGACACGCGGGTATTTTCCGTCTTGCTGGCGTCGGCGTAATCGACCGTGCCGTCGGCGCGCACCACCACGTTCTCCAGCAGCGCATCACGGCGAATCGCGCGGTAAATCTCCGGCTCGGCCTGCTCTGACAGATTGATGGTTTTGGCGTAGCAGCCGCCTTCGAAGTTAAAGACGCCGTCGTCGTCCCAGCCGTGCTCATCATCGCCGATCAGCTGACGATCCGGGTCGGTAGAGAGGGTGGTTTTACCGGTACCGGACAGACCAAAGAACACCGCCACGTCGCCCGCTTTGCCGACGTTGGCCGAGCAGTGCATCGAGGCGATACCCTTCAGCGGCAGCAGATAGTTCATGATGGCGAACAGGCCTTTTTTCATCTCGCCGCCGTACCAGGTACCGCCGATCAGCTGCATGCGTTCAGTCAGGTTAAAGGCAACAAAATTCTCGGAATGCAGCCCCTGCGCCTGCCAGTCCGGATTGGTGCACTGCGCCGCGTTCATCACCACGAAATCCGGCGTAAACTCAGCCAGTTCGGCTTCAGTCGGACGGATAAACATGTTTTTGACGAAATGCGCCTGCCACGCCACTTCCATCACGAAACGCACGCTGAGGCGGGTGTCCGGGTTGGCGCCGCAGAAGGCGTCAATCACAAACAGACGCTTGCCGGAAAGCTGTTGCGTGCAGCGATCTTTGAGCGCCTGCCAGGTTTCCTGTGACAGCGGCTGGTTGTCGTTCTTGCCGTTGCCAACGTCGTTCCACCACAGCGTGTCACGCGTAGTGTCATCCCGCACGATGTATTTATCTTTCGGCGAACGTCCGGTGAAGATGCCGGTATCCACGGCAATGGCACCGCTCTGCGTCAGGGTGCCGCGCGCGTAACCTTCCAGCTCCGGGCGGGTTTCTTCCTGAAATAACGTGGCGTAATCAGGGTTGTACACCACCTCGGTGGTGCCGCTAATTCCGAGCGTTTCGAGGTCTTGCGATGTCAGGCCGTTAACGCGCATGTGACTGCTCCTTAAATCGGTACTTCATGGCATTTTTTATGAGGGTTTCTGCGTCCTGCTGCGCATAGCCGCACAGGGCAGATCGCGCGCAGTGTACACGTCTGAGCGAGGTGGAAAAGTGAAGAGAGTTAAAAATGCGAGCTGGAACGTGACAAGTAGAGAAATCTGCCACTTATGAAACTAAAGTTAGCGTAAATTAGTTAATTTCCGTGAAAAATCATAGCGCTACGCCGGCGGAAAATACGGGCGGCGTCACCGCCCGTTTGCTGATTAATGCAGTTGATCGCTATTGCCGGAGGGAGCGTTACGAATAGCAGCAATATCCACTGCGTCGTACACGTAGTGTGTGCCGCAGTAGTCACAGTGCATATCGATTTTGCCGTCTTCGACCAGAATCTCATCCACTTCCTCTGGCGGCAGCGTTTTCAGCACTTCACCGCAGCGTTCGCGCGAGCAGGTGCATTTGAAGCTGACCGGCGCCGGATCGTAAACCGTGGCTTCTTCCTGATGATAGAGACGCCACAGTACGTCAGTAGCGGGCAGCTCAATCAGCTCTTCGCTCTTCACGGTTTCGGTTAACGTGGCCAGATGGTTGAAGTCATCCAGGTTGGGCTCCTGCGCGGGCAGCACCTGCAGCAGAATACCGGCTGCGCCTTTCTCGCTGGTGCGAATGAACAGGCGGGTTGGCAGCTGCTCGGAACGCATGAAGTAATCTTCCAGACAGCCCGCCAGCGTATCGGCTTCCAGGCCAACCACGCCCTGATAGCGCTCGCCTTTCTCAGGCGAAATGGTGATCACCAGATAGCCGTTACCCACCATCTGCTTCAGGCTGCTGCCGGCGGCAATCTCCGCATCCTCTTTCAGCCGCGCCACGCCGCGCAGCTCCTGGCGGTTATTCCCGTTGATCACCGCCATGCTCAGCGGGCCATCGCCCTGCAGCTGCACGGTGATGTCGCCGTCAAATTTCAGCGTAGCGGTGAGCAGGCTGGTGGCTACCAGCAGTTCGCCCAGCAGGGTTTTGACCGGCTCGGCGTAGTCGTGGTTCTGCACGATGTCGCGCCAGGTTTGAGATGCGTTGACCAGCTCGCCGCGCACGGCGACGTTTTCAAACAGGTAACGATGCAGTTGATCTTGAACAGACATAAGGTTTCTCTCGTGGGGGCGCGAGTTATTCATCGCCCGACAATTTAAATTTCAGCAGATCGCGGCGCTCTTTTTTATCCGGGCGGCGATCGGGATGCGGCATGGTCAGGGCATTCATTTTGCGCGCCAGCGCGTTCTTTTCGCGCTTTTCGATGCTGGCGGCCGTCTCCGCGTACATCTGCTGCGCTTCGCTGGCCGGACGTCGCTGGTCGCCGATGGCGGTGATGATCACCGTGCGCTCATCGTTGCCCTGACGCAGCGTCAGTTCGGCCTGCAGTTCGACCACTTTGCCCGGTTTGCTGCGCTGGCCGTTGTAATGCACTTTGCCGCCTTCAATCATGTCGCGAGCCAGCGCGCGGGTTTTATAGAAGCGCGCGGCCCACAGCCATTTATCAAGGCGGACGCCTTCACTGGTTTTCTCTTTCATTGCGGCTCCTGCTGTTACGCTGCGTCGCGCCGTGTGGCGATCGGTCGCACACGGTCGCATGACGCCGGAAAGATGGATCGGGCCGGTGCCGGATACCCAAAGGTATGGGTACAACGTGATAAATCAAGGGCGATGTGCCGTTGCGGGCTGCCGATCCATCGCCAATCCCTTAAGCGTAATCGGCATTTTGTTTTCCGCCCTGAAAAACAGGGCGACAGGGTAGCACAGAAGGCGGAGGGTCAGAACAGCGAGCGCACGCTCTGCATAGTGCTGAGGTTGTGGTTAAAGCACTTGTCGTAATACTGCTGAATCTGCGCCATACGCAGGCGGTTGCGGTGGATGCGGCGCAGCGCCAGCAGGCCGTTGCTGACGGCGCTGACAATCAGCACCAGCATCAGCAGCGCGGTGCCGAGATAGCGCCACTGCGCCATGGCATCGGGCTCGTTGTGCAGGGCGATGTGGCGCGTGCCGTTGGCATCGGTGGTAATGCTGGTAATGATACCGCTGGCGGCAAACGGCGTGTGCAGCAGCATGCCGGACAGGCGCTGCAGTTCGTGCCACTGTGAAGGGGCGTCGAGATCGAACAGCGCCACCGACGGCTGCGGCTGGTTCACCATCTGCCGGCCTTCATCGCTAATGATCAGGAATCCGCCCGGCGGCGGGCTGTTAAGGGTTTCCGCCGCGCGACGCGTCTCCCGCGAGAAGAATGTCGAGGTGGCGGTGTTCACCAGATTCTCCAGCGCTTCGGCGCTAACCGGACGCAGCAGCACGTTCATGCCGTTGAGCTTGCCGGAATCCGCACGGTGAATCAGCGTATCCCAGTCTTTGGCGTTACCGAGGTTAACCAGCGCATTTTTCAGGCGCACGCAGTCCTGCTGCTGGCTGCACAGCTGCTGGGTTTTCAACACCAGATCGGAGAAATCATCCAGCAGGATCATGCCTGATTTCTGGATCGCCGACGCCAGCTGCGGGTTAAGTTTCGGGTCGGTGTTGGTTTCCGGATGCAGCTGCTGCGTGGTAGTCTCCAGCAGCGCGGCGGCTTTGTCGATGATGTCGGACTGCGGCAGCGGCAGCGGCGCAGCGTTGTTCCAGTAAATCGCCGAGCAGTCGAACGGCATGTAGCCGTAGCTGCGGTTGCTCTGGTAATTGCCCGGAACCGAGCACATGCCGGTGCCGCTCACTTTCAGGCTATCGCCAATGTGCAGCGGCAGGGCAGTGAGTTTATCGACGCTGTTCACTTCCACGCTCTCAGTCCCTTTTAACCAGGCGAGGCTGAGTTTGATCGGCATGCTGAGCGGAATCCAGCTCACCAGCATCACCAGCACCAGCAGCGAACCGCACGCCAGCACCAGGTTTTTACGCCAGCGCTGTACCGGGAAGTTACGGACTTCATCCTGCAGCGACAGGAAGCGCCCCTGGCGTACCACCTGACGATTCAGGTAGATATCCACATCCGTCACCTGGCCCAGGTCGTGCGCCACATAAGGCTGCCAGTGTGCCGGATAGATTAAGTCGATGATGCCGAGCGAAATGTTGCTCTGCTCCTGATTGGATTCGCCAAACAGGCCCCAGCGCTTCGGTGCGCCGCGCAGACAGTGCACATCGCGCAGCCCTTTTTCACCGGGGAATCGATACATAAACCACAGGCTGACAGCAACGATCGCGCCAGCGGGCAGCGCAATCCACAGCATCAGGCTGCCGGGCAGCACCAGGCTGAGGAAAAACAGCAGGAAGGCGCAGCAAATGGCGCTGGCTTCACGCGTGCCGTCGGCGCGCGACAGCTGATACTCTTCCGGCGACTCTTTGCGCACCTGCAGCAGCTCGACGTTTTCGCTCTCCTCTTTACGAATCGAGGCGTTGGTCGACATCGGCCGCACCAGCGGCGGTAGCGCTGGTTGTTCCACCGCATAGTTCACCAGCGAGTGGCCGTTGAGCGAGATCACCAGCGGCAGGGTCTGGGTGCGGATCAGCTCGACGTAGTTTTCTTCAGCGATGTACTGCTCCCACAGCGGCGGCAGATGCACCTCGACTTCATCCAGGTAGTAGCGCCATTTGTGGGGATCGTCAGTGGAGAGGCCGTAACGGGTGATGGAGCGGGTAACGGGATAAACATTATTGCTCTGTGCGGTCAGCGCCAGCGCTTCGGGTTCCCGTGACGATCGGGTCGATCGCCCGCTGCTGTGCTGACGCGCTTTACCCAGCGATGCAATATACTTCTCAACGGCAGCGCGTTCTTCATCGGTGAGTTTACGGCAGGGCGGACTGATAAACGGCAGTGGTTTCGCCAACGGCGGACGATGCCGCATAGCGTACCAGTAGCCGATTCCGGCCACTAACGAACAGGCCAGCATGACAGCCAGAATGACGATAAGAGTGCTCATGCTTTGCTCAATCCAGCCAAAAAACTGCCGTCACGTTTACGATGTGCTCCCGGTAAAACCTGCAATACGAGTCAATTTTGGCGAGCAGAAGTCATTCTGACAAGAGGCAAATGAAACAAAATACCGCGCAAAATCATTGTATTATAAATTTGTTAGATTATTCCTTAACGGGATGGTACTCACAAGCCCCTCAATTAAACATCGGTATTATCCGAATTTGCTGCTACCCCGTTGACTTATTGTGAAAATCTTACTGTGCAGATAACAAGAAGTTGTTAGCGGCAGCGGGCAAATGTATGTCACCATGATGACCCGCGCTGCGTGTCGCACAATGCTGCGGGCTTCGGTATGCTGACGTCATCGCGTTTCACAAGGCTGTGCTAAGTTTGAGGCTGATATGACCACTCCCCTGAAAAAACCTGACATCCTCAACGTGGAAGCGGTGGCCCGCTCCCGCCTGTTTACCATCGAAGCGGTTGATCTCGCCTTCAGCAACGGTGCGCGTCGCGTCTATGAGCGCATGAAGCCCTCCGATCGTGAAGCGGTGATGATTGTGCCGATCATTGGCGATGACGTGATCCTGATCCAGGAGTACGCCGTCGGACTGGAAACCTATGAGCTGGGCTTCCCGAAAGGTTTAATCGATCCTGGTGAAAGCGCTTTTGAAGCCGCCAACCGTGAGCTGAAAGAAGAAGTGGGCTTTGGCGCGCATCAGCTGGAAGCGCTGGGCAAACTCACCATGGCGCCGTCCTATTTCTCCAGCAAGATGAATATCGTGGTAGCTGAAGAGTTGTACGAAGAGAAGCTGGAAGGGGATGAGCCGGAGCCGCTGATTGTACGCCGCTGGCCGCTCAGCAATCTGCTGGCGCTGCTGGAAGAGCCGGATTTTCGCGAGGCGCGTAACGTCAGCGCGCTGTTCATGGTGCGTGAGTGGCTGGTGAAGCAGGGGCGGTTGAGTTATTGAGGACACCTGGCGGCGCAATAAAAGGCGCGGAAAGTCGCACGGGGTAAAAACAAAAAGCCGGGGATTTCCCCCGGCTTTTTTGATCAAAACAGTTCGTGGCTTTCACCGTTGTCCATGATGGTGGTGCCCACATCATGCACCGAATACTCGGTCGGCTGGGTGCCGTTAATGAAGTACTCCTGACGGGTGTTGCCGCCACCGTTGGCCAGCTTGCCGGTGCTGCGGTCAATGGTCACCGTCACCACGCCGTCCGGTGGTGTCAGCGGCTGCACCGGCACACCATCCAGCGCCACTTTCATGTAATCATCCCATGCCGGCTGCGCACTCTTCGCGCCGCCTTCGTAGCCGGAGATCTGATCCGGAATCGCACCCGATACCGTGGTGCGACCCAGCGCGCGCGAATCATCAAAGCCAATCCACACCGACGTCACCACGCCCGGACCATAACCGGAGAACCAGGCGTCTTTGGAACTGTTGGTGGTACCGGTTTTGCCGCCGATATCGTTACGCTTCAGATCGCGGCCGGCACGCCAGCCGGTTCCCATCCAGCCCGGTTCACCGAAGATGTTAGAGTTCAGCGCGCTCTTAATCAGGAACGCCAGCGGCGTGTTGATCACGTGCGGTGCATACTGCTGATCGCCGGCCGGCTGTGGCTGCGCCGGTACCTGCTCCAGCTCGGGCTGCGGCACGGTCTGATTCTGCTGCTGATTCGAGGTGGCGACGTTCTCCACGCTCTCTTCATTCAGCGCCACCGACTTTTTGGTGTCGCCATAGATCACCGGCAGATTGCACTGCGGGCAGGCAATCTTCGGCTGCGCCTGGAAAATCACGCCGCCCTGTTCGTTTTCAATCTTCGCGATGAAGTAAGGATCGACCAGGAAGCCGCCGTTAGCCATCACCGCATAGCCGCGCGCCACCTGCATTGGCGTGAAGGATGCTGCGCCCAGTGCCAGCGACTCGGTATGGATAATGTTCTGCGCCGGGAAGCCAAAACGCTGCAGATACTCAGCGGCGTAGTCGACGCCCATGGCACGCATCGCGCGCACCATCACCACGTTTTTCGACTCACCCAGGCCCTGACGTAAACGAATCGGACCGGCGTAGGTAGGCGGCGAGTTCTTCGGACGCCAGTCTGCGCCGGCACCGGCATCCCAGCGTGAAATCGGCACATCGTTGAGGATCGAGGCCAGCGTCAGGCCACGGTCCATGGCGGCGGTATACAGGAACGGCTTGATGTTCGAGCCGACCTGGCGCAGTGCCTGGGTAGCGCGGTTGAACATGCTCTGGTTGAAGTCGAAGCCACCCACCAGCGCGCGTACCGCACCGTCTTCCGGGTTAAGCGACACCAGCGCCGAGTTCACCAGCGGCACCTGTCCCAGCCACCACGCATCGCCGACTTTACGTACCCAAATCTGCTGGCCAGCCTGCAGCACCTGAGTGACGCTGCGCGGCGTCGGGCCCTGCAGGGTGTCGGATTTATACGGACGCGCCCAGCGCACGCCGGCTAAGGTCAGCGAAACGCTGCTGCCATCTTTCAGCATGGCGGTGGCTTCGTCGGCGCTGGCGCTGGTGACCACGGCGGCATTCAGCGGACCGTAGACCGGCAGATTTTTCAGCGTATTGACGATGCGGGTGTGATCCCAGCTGGCTTCACCCACTTTCCACAGCACGTTGGTCGGGCCGCGGTAGCCGTGACGCATATCGTACGCCATCACGTTGTTGCGCACCGCCTGCTGTGCGGCTTCCTGCAGATGGCGGGTCACGGTGGTATATACCTTGTAGCCATCGTCATAGGCGCTGTCGCCGTAGCGTTTCACCATCTCCTGACGCACGAGCTCGGTGAGATACGGTGCAGAGAAGGCGATTTCCGGGCCGTGATAGCTGGCGGTCAGCGGCGTGTTGCGCGCGTCGTTATACTGCTGCTGCGTGATGTAGTTCTGATCCAGCATGCGAGCCAGCACCACATTACGGCGCGCCAGCGCACGGGCGTGTGAATAGAGCGGGTTAAAGGTCGACGGCGCTTTCGGCAGGCCGGCGATCATCGCCATCTCACTCAGCGACAGCTGATCGACCGGTTTACCGAAGTACACCTGCGCCGCCGCACCGACGCCATAAGCGCGATAGCCGAGATAGATTTTATTCAGATACAGCTCAAGGATTTCATCCTTACTCAGCAACTGCTCGATGCGAATCGCCAGGAAGGCTTCCTTGATTTTACGCATCAGCGTGCGTTCAGGGCTGAGGAAGAAGTTACGCGCCAGCTGCTGCGTAATGGTACTGGCGCCCTGCGAGGCGTGGCCGGAGACCAGCGCGATGCTGGCGGCGCGGAAAATCCCCACCGGATCGACGCCGTGATGCTCATAAAAGCGGCTGTCTTCGGTGGCGATAAACGCTTTGATTAGCTCAGGCGGCATCTGTTGCAGGGTGAGCGGGATACGGCGCTTTTCACCGTACTGGGCGATCAGCTCGCCATCCGCGCTGTAAACCTGCATCGGGGTTTGCAGGCGCACATCTTTCAATGTGTTCACATCAGGCAGCTGCGGCTCTATGTATTTGTACAAACCATAAACCGTGCCTGCTCCCAGCAGAATGCAACACACTGTAAGAATCAATAAATACTTTACGAACTTCACCTGAGAATTCCCATCTGTTGTCGTTTGGGCAGTTTATAAACAATCGCGCGGTAGTATAAAGGCAAGCCTGACGCTTTGATATACCCGTCATTCTTCATGCAATGCGGGTAATCATCCTTTTTCCTGTAACGATAAGGAGATCGCGCGCATGGCTTTTCAGCGCTGGCAAATTGGACTGGACATCCAGAACGGGCAACTCTGCGCCCTTGGCATTGAACGACGCCGTCACGGATGGCAGCTGCGACACTGGTGGCAGCAGCCGCTGCCGCACGATACGTTACGCAACGGCGTGTTGCAAACCTCGCCAGTGTTACAGGAGATGTTGGTGCGCTGGCAGCGTCATTTACCCAGGCGCTACTCACTGCGCGTTGGCCTGCCGCCGCAGCTGGTGCTGCAGCGTACGCTGCCGTTGCCAGAGACCTCACTGCGCGAGCCGGCGCTCAGCCGCTACGTTAACGCGTCCGCATCGCGTCTGTTCCCGGTCGAAGCCGCCTCGCTGTCGCTGGATTACCGGCTGGGCGGCAGCGCCAGCCAGCTGCACGTCACCGCCGCGCGCCGTGACGTCATCGCCCAGTGGCTGGCGCCGCTGCAGCAGGCCGGACTGCGCCCCGACGTGTTTGAGCTGAGCAGTCTGGCGCTGACGCAGATCGCCATGCGCGTTCCGCTGCGCCCGCATCAGCTGCTGATCCATCCGCTCTGCGACCACTGGCTGTGGACGCTGGCCGGCGAAAATAGCGCCTGCGGTGCGGCAACCGAACCCCTGACGCTCGCCCATCTGCGTGACACCTTTCCCCAGGCACAAACGGTGTTCTGCACCTCACCGCAGGCGTTGCCGGAGGCGGAAGTACAGCGCTGCAAGCCGCTGGCGCTGTTGCACTATCTGCAACCGCCGCTACCGGCAGAGGCGGGCGCGCTGGCGATTGCGCTAGGCCTGGCGCTACGTCCGGAGGATTACTGATGCTGGCGGTCAATTTGCTCCCGTGGCGGGCACAGCAGTTGCTGCTACGCCGCCAGCACAGCGTGGCGTTGCTGGTTGTCGTGCTGCTGGTAACGCTGTTACTCACGCTGCTGCTGTGGTGGCGCGCTGAACAGCGGCTCCAGCAGGCAGCCCGGCAGCAGGCCGATATGACCATGCAGCTCCAGCAGATCCAGCAGCGGCTGGCGCAACAGCAAACGCTGATGGCGCAGCGGGATGATCTGTTACGCAGGCAGCAGGCGCAGCAACAGCGGCTGCAGCAGCATCAACGCTGGCAGCAGTTCTGGCAGCAACTGCCCGCACTGATGCCGGAGACGCTGTGGCTGAGTCGCGTGGAGCGGCGTCAGGGGCAACTGGTGCTGGACGGTCTGGCGCAAAGCCTGGCTGATGTCAGCGCGTTCCGCCATCAACTGCAGACGCAACCGTTATTTGCGGCGGTGAAGCAGGGCAGCGTACAGCGTCAGGCGCAGGGAGATTACCGCTTCGCGCTGCGTGCCCGGCTGCAGGAGGCGACCGATGAATGAACTCATCCAGCGCTGGCTGCAGCTGGCACTGACGTGGCGGATAGCCAGCCTGCAGCTGCTGGCGCTGCTGCTACTCGGGCTGGCGTGGCTACTGCTGCTGCGTCCGCAACAGCAGCAATTCAGCACGCTGCAACAGCAGCTGTCACAACTGGCGCAGCAGCACCAGCAACTTCAGCAGCAGCTGGACGCGCGACCGGCCATCGAACAGCTTCAGGCGGAGATCGCAACGCTGCAGCCAGCGGCAACGGCGGCGTCCGTATCGTTAGAGCAACTGGTGGCGGCGCGCGGCAATCTGCTCGAGGCCTGGCATCCGGACAGCCAGCCACAGCAGCTGGCGCTGCGCCTGAGCTGGCCGCAGTTTCTGCCGCTGTTCAGCGGGCTGGCTGCGACGGCGTTAGCGGTGCCACAGCGTTTTCAGCTGCAGGCGGAGCAGGGCGTGTTACACAGCGAGTTCTGGCTGGAGAGTGACGATGCGGAGTAGCGCACTGGTGTTACTGCTGTGCAGCAGCTGGGCGCTGGCGCGCGATCCGTTCCAGCCGCTGGCTGCCAGCCAGTGTCAGGCGCCTGCTGCTGTGCCGCACGGCTGGCGATTACAGGGCATCATTGGTCGCGCGCCGCACTTTGTGGCCTGGCTGGTTTCACCGCAGGGCAAACGTCAGCGGCTGAGTGCACCGGCTGCTTTTCCGGTGGCACCGTGGCAGGTAACCCAGCTCAGTGCACATACGCTGGTACTGAGCGCCACGCAAAGCTGTCCGCCGCAGCACATCACATGGGTAATAAAAGGAGGATTTTATGAAAAGGATGACGCTGCTGCTGTGGCTGGCGCTGAGCAGTCCGCTGCACGCCGCTGATCAGCCCCTGAGCCTGGTATTTGATGATGCGCCGGTCGAGCGCATTCTGCAGGCGCTGGCTGACTATCAGCAAACCAACCTGTTGATCGCGCCGGGCGTGGAGGGGCGGCTGTCGCTGCGACTCGATAACGTCGGCTGGGAGCGTGCACTGGCGCTGGTCACGCGGCTGGCGAAACTCACGGTGATCCAGGAGGAGGGCGTGCTGCTGGTCTATCCGGAGAGCTGGCAGCAGCGACAGGCACAGCAGGCACAGGCGGAGCGTGAAGAGAAGCAGCTGCAGGCGCCGCTTGAGCAGCGCACCGTCACGCTGCACTACGCCAGCGCCAGCGATGTCTACCGCAGCCTGCAGGCGGAACGCTCGCTGATGACGCCGCGCGGCAGCGTGACGGTGGATAGCCGTACCAACAGCCTGTTGCTGCGGGACAGCGCGCAGGCGCTGCGCGACACCGAGCGCTGGCTGCAGGCGCTGGATCTGCCGCTGGAGCAGGTTGAGCTGTCAGCGCACATTGTTACCATCAATGAAGAGCATCTGCGCGAGCTCGGCGTCAGCTGGAGCACCGCACCCGGCGATGTCGTCACCGGGGCGCTGCGCAATCCGCAGCTGCTGGTGCCGCTGGCGGTGAGCAATCCGGCGATACGCGCCGGCGTCACGCTCGGACCGATGAACGGCGAACTGCTTAATCTGGAGCTGAGTGCGCTGGAGCAGGAGAACCAGATCGAAATCATCGCCAGCCCGCGGCTGTTTACCTCGCACCAGCAGACCGCCACCATTAAGCAGGGCACCGAAATTCCCTACGAGGTGAAATCCGGTAACAGCGGTGCGACGGCAATTGAGTTCAAAGAGGCGGTGCTGGGCATGGAGGTGACGCCAGTAGTATTGGGCAACAGGCGTATTCAGCTCACGCTGCGGCTGAGCCAGAACATGCCGGGTCGCAGCCTGACGATGGGGGAAAGTCAGGTGCTGAGCATCGATAAGCAGGAAATCGCCACTCAGGTGACGCTGCGTGACGGTGAAACGCTGGCGCTGGGCGGTATTTTCCAGCAGCAGCGCACCCAGGGCGAAAAGCGCGTGCCGTGGCTGGGCGAGGTGCCGCTGCTCGGCAGTCTGTTTCGTCAGCAGACCGACGAGCGCAAAAAACGTGAGCTGGTGATCTTCATCACGCCGCGACTGGTCAGGGAAGCAGCGCTTACCGCCGGATAAAGCGGAAAATTCGCTCCATATGACCAACTGCGTTGACGCAGGGCAGGAATTAGCATACAAGGTTTAGCGATTTTAAAACGGTGTAACGGAACGCGGCAGGATAACCTTCCGGCGGGTGTCAGTGACAAGCGATACTGGCATCGAAAGAAATATGCCCGAATTTTGGGTGGTACAGGACGTCAGCAACGGCACCTATTCCACAGTTTACGCAGGTAAGCTGTCGGGAGCGACAGGCCCAGCCAGCGCACCTGTAGCGCGCACAAGGATGGCAAAAAAGGAAGAGCGTTACCGTCTCGCGAACCACAGACCGGTCCTGTTTGAAGGTCGCCGGGGGCAATTTATTCGGTTGCCAAACGGCCATGAGTGTTGAGATAATTTTCCGTCTGACTCTTGTTAATGCTCATGAGGTCTCAGTTCCTGTCCCGCCAGCAACGCTGAACGCGGGGTATCATCAACGAATTCTTAGTAATACCGATAAAATGGCAGAGAAACGCAATATCTTTCTGGTTGGGCCGATGGGTGCCGGCAAAAGCACTATTGGTCGTCAGTTAGCTCAGCAACTCAATATGGAATTTTTCGATTCCGATCAGGAAATTGAGCGACGTACCGGAGCGGATGTAGGCTGGGTATTTGATGTGGAAGGCGAAGCCGGTTTTCGCGATCGTGAAGAGAAAATCATCAACGAGCTGACCGAGAAACAGGGCATTGTCCTGGCGACCGGTGGCGGCTCCGTCAAATCCCGTGAAACCCGTAATCGTCTCTCCGCCCGCGGTGTGGTCGTCTACCTCGAAACCACCATCGAAAAGCAACTTGCCCGCACTCAGCGTGATAAAAAGCGTCCGCTGCTGCAGGTTGACGAACCGCCGCGCGAAGTACTGGAAGCGCTGGCTGGCGAACGTAATCCGCTTTATGAAGAGATCGCTGACGTCACCATTCGCACTGACGATCAAAGTGCAAAAGTTGTCGCCAATCAGATCATCAACATGCTGGAAAAAAATTAATCCAGCGCCCTGACGGCTCAGCAATAGGTATCGGTCATCATGGAGAAGATCACTGTCTCACTCGGGGATCGTAGTTACCCCATCACCATCGCTGCCGGACTGTTTAACGATCCGGCTTCTTTTTGGCCGCTGAAAGCCGGCGACAATGCCATGCTGGTGACGAATCAAACGCTGGCACCGATCTATCTGGAAAAACTCGCGACGCTGCTGAGCAACGCCGGGGTGAAAGTGGATCAGGTGATTCTGCCCGACGGTGAGCAGTACAAAACGCTGGCGGTGATGGACGAGGTTTTCACCGCGCTACTGCAGAAGCCGCACGGCCGTGACACCACGCTGATTGCGCTGGGCGGTGGCGTGATTGGCGATCTGACCGGTTTTGCTGCCGCCAGCTACCAGCGCGGCGTACGCTTTATTCAGGTGCCGACCACCTTGCTGTCGCAGGTTGACTCCTCGGTTGGGGGCAAAACTGCGGTGAACCATCCCCTCGGTAAAAACATGATCGGTGCTTTCTACCAGCCGGCTTCGGTGGTGGTTGATACCGACTGCCTCACTACGCTGCCGCCGCGCGAGCTGGCCTCCGGTCTGGCGGAAGTGATCAAATACGGCATCATTCTCGACGGTGAATTTTTCCAGTGGCTGGAGCAGAATCTTGATGCGCTGCTGGCGCTGGATAACACCGCCATGGCTTACTGCATTCGCCGCTGCTGCGAGCTGAAAGCCGACGTGGTGGCGGCCGACGAGCGTGAAACCGGCCTGCGTGCGCTGCTCAATCTCGGTCATACTTTTGGCCATGCGATTGAAGCGCATATGGGTTACGGCAACTGGTTGCACGGTGAAGCGGTCGCGGCGGGCATGGTAATGGCGGCGCGCACTGCTGAGCGTCTGGGTCAGTTCAGCGCTGCCGATACTGACCGCATTATTGCGCTGCTGCAGCGTGCTGGCCTGCCGGTTAACGGCCCGGCCAGCATGACGGCAGAAGCCTATCTGCCGCACATGATGCGCGATAAAAAAGTGCTCGGCGGCGAGCTGCGTCTGGTGCTGCCTCTCGCTATTGGCCGCTCCGAAGTGCGTGGCGGCGTGGCGCATGATATGGTGCTGGCTGCGATTAACGATTGCAAAGTATCTTGATTATCCCCGGACTACGTCGGGCTGCTGTCCGGCGGGGGAACAGTGAGCAGTGATGCGGCACGTGGGAAGCGTGCCGTTTTACGGAGGAGGCTAAATGGATGAGTTCAAACCGGAAGACGAGTTAAAACCTGACGCCAGTGACCGCCGTCCCACGCGGCCTCGCAAATCGTCTTCTGCGCCGAAAGCGAAAGTACCGGTTTCCCGTCAGCATATGATGATGGGCATCGGCATTCTGGTGCTGCTGATTCTGGTGCTGGGCATTGGCTCCGCGCTGACCGGCCCGGACGAGAAGAAACCGGCCAGCAACAGCGCCAGCACCGGTAGCGCGGCACCGGCTGGCGGCGGCAGTGAAAAGAATATCGACCTGTCAGGTTCAACCGCCATGAGCGGCCAGCAGAATGCCACGCCGTCGGCTGAGGGCAGTGCGCCGCAGAATACCGCCGGTAACGCCGCACCCGCTGGCAGTGACGGTCAGCCAATCTCCATGCCGTCTGTCTCCTCCACGCCGACTCAGGCAGCACCGGTTGACACACCGGCCAACCAGCAACGCGTAACGCTGCCGGGCGATCTCAATACCGCGCTGAATAATCAGCAGGGTTCCGTTGATGCCGCGGCGCAGGGCGCACAGGGCAACAGTTCGCTGCCTACCGCACCGGCAACGGTCAGCGGCAGCGCCGGCAAAGCGGTCACGCCGCCGGCGGTACGCGCTGAGACGCCACCGCGCAGCCTCGGTGCCAGCAGCGGCAGCAGCCACAAAACCCCGGCTGCCAGCAAACCGGCCGCAGTGAAAGAGAACAAAACGCACACCACCACCGCGCACAACAGCGCATCGGCCAGCAGTGGCGGTGCCAGCAAGTCGCTGCCATCGGGCGGCAACTACACGCTGCAGCTGAGCGGTGCGTCGAAAGAAGCGAGCCTGAACGCCTGGGCGAAGAAACAGAATCTGAGCGGTTATCACGTGTATAAAACCACGCGTAACGGCCAGCCGTGGTACGTGCTGGTGAGCGGCGCTTATGCCACACCGGCCGAAGCCAAACGTGCGGTAGCTTCACTGCCGGCAGAAGTGCGTGCGGCGAACCCGTGGGTTAAACCGCTCAGCCAGGTGAAGAAAGAGAGCCAGTAAGTGATGTGGGGCCGCGTTGCTGCGGCCCCGTTCTAAGCGCAGATCTGCTGTCGGTTTCGCCACAGCCAATAATTAAGATGTAATAGCCACGACAGCATGAAGAAAAATCGCGCTTTCCTGAAATGGGCCGGAGGGAAATACCCGCTGCTTGACGATATCCGTCGTCATCTGCCACAAGGTGATTGTTTAATCGAACCTTTTGTCGGCGCCGGTTCCGTATTCCTCAACACCGATTATGACCGTTATCACCTGGCGGACATCAACGGTGATCTGATCAATCTCTATAATATCGTCAAAACTCGTACCGCCTCGTTTATTGAAGACGCGCGCCAGCTGTTCAGCGCCAGCGGCAATACGGCGGAAACCTATTACGCCCAGCGTACGGCGTTCAACGCCAGCACGGATACCTATCAGCGCGCCGTGCTGTTTCTTTATCTTAACCGCCACGGTTACAACGGCCTGTGCCGTTACAATCTGCGCGGTGAATTTAATGTGCCCTTTGGTCGCTATCGTAAGCCGTACTTCCCGGAAGCCGAACTGTTATGGTTCGCCGAGCGGGCGCAAAAAGCCACCTTTGTCTGTGAATCGTACGATGTTACTCTGGGCAACGCCCCTGCAGGCTCAGTGGTTTATTGCGATCCGCCGTACGCGCCGCTGTCGGCGACGGCTAATTTTACCGCTTACCACACCAACAGCTTTAGCCTGCGCGAGCAGCAGCATCTGGCGGAACTGGCCAGTAAGCTGGCGCAGGAGAGCCGCATCCCGGTACTGATTTCAAACCACGATACCCTGCTGACGCGCGAGTGGTATCAGCATGCGGATTTACACGTAGTTAAAGCCCGGCGTTCCATCAGCCGAAGCATAAGTGGTCGCACTCAGGTTGACGAACTGCTGGCGCTTTTCCGCTAGCCTGTTTCGTCCGCGACCAACGCATCACGCCAGCTCCGGCTGGCGCACAAAATTGGGAGATTCGGATGAAACAATTTTTACTGGCCCCATCAATCCTTGCCGCTGATTTTGCCCGCCTGGGCGAAGATACCGCTAAAGCGCTGGAAGCCGGTGGCGACGTGGTGCATTTCGATGTGATGGATAACCACTATGTTCCCAATCTGACCATGGGGCCAATGGTGCTGAAAGCGCTGCGCGATTACGGCATCACCGCGCCCATCGATGTGCATCTGATGGTCAAACCGGTCGATGCGCTGATCCCGGAATTCGCCAAAGCGGGTGCCAGCTTCATTACTTTCCATCCCGAAGCCAGCGAGCACGTTGACCGTACGCTGCAGCTGATCAAAGAGCACGGCTGTAAAGCCGGTCTGGTGTTCAATCCGGCAACGCCGCTCAGCTATCTCGATTACGTGATGGATAAGCTCGACATCATTCTGCTGATGTCGGTCAACCCCGGCTTCGGTGGCCAGTCCTTTATTCCGGGCACGCTGGATAAACTGCGCGAAGCGCGTCGTCGCATTGACCAGAGCGGTTACCAAATCCGTCTGGAAGTGGATGGCGGCGTGAAAATCGATAACATCGGTCAGATCGCGGCGGCCGGGGCTGATATGTTTGTTGCCGGCTCGGCGATCTTCGGTCATCCGGATTACAAGAAGGTGATCGATGAGATGCGCAGCGAACTGGAGAAAGTTAATGGCTCATTTCACTGATATCCGCGCGCTGGCGTTCGATCTCGATGGCACGCTGGTGCACAGCGCGCCAGGCCTGGCACAGGCGATCGATCTGGCGCTGGCCGATTTGCAGCTGCCGCCCGCAGGCGTTGAGCGCGTCTCAACCTGGATTGGCAACGGTGCGGACATCATGATGGCGCGGGCGCTTACCTGGGCGCTGGGCCGTGAGCCGCAGGCCGACGAGCAGCGCGACGCGCGTGCGCTGTTCGACAAACATTACGCCGCAACGGTGGAAGCCGGCAGTACGCTTTTTCCACAGGTGCAGGAGACGCTGGCTGCGCTGCACGCCAGCGGTCTGCCGCTGGCCATCGTCACCAACAAACCCACACCGTTTGTTGCTCCGCTGCTGCAGTCGCTCGGCATTGCCGACTACTTTTCTCTGATCATCGGCGGCGACGATGTGGTGGTGAAAAAACCACATCCGGCGGCGATTTTTCTCGTTCTCGGCCGTTTCGGTGTGCTTCCAGGACAATTGCTGTTTGTCGGTGATTCGCGCAATGATATTCTCGCTGCCCAGGCGGCGGGCGTGCCAAACGTTGCGATGACCTTCGGCTACAACTACGGTGAGCCGATTGCCACCAGCCAGCCCGATTTAACTCTCGATACTTTTAGCGAACTTTTGCCCGTTCTCGGGCTGTGATTATCAGGACATAACATGAGCAAACCCATCGTTTTCAGCGGCGCCCAGCCTTCCGGTGAACTGACCATTGGCAACTACATGGGTGCGCTGCGTCAGTGGGTGCAGATGCAGGATGATTTCCACTGCATTTACTGCATCGTCGATCTGCACGCCATCACCGTTCGTCAGGACCCGGCCGCGCTGCGCAAAGCCACGCTGGATACGCTGGCGCTGTACCTTGCCTGCGGTATCGATCCGGAAAAAAGCACCATCTTCGTGCAGTCGCATGTACCGGAGCACGCCCAGCTGAGCTGGGTACTGAACTGCTACGCCTACTTCGGCGAACTGAGCCGCATGACGCAGTTCAAGGACAAATCGGCACGTTACGAAGAGAACATCAACGCCGGTCTGTTCGATTATCCGGTGCTGATGGCGGCCGATATTCTGCTCTATCAGACTAACCAGGTGCCGGTCGGCGAAGACCAGAAGCAGCACCTTGAGCTGAGCCGCGATATCGCCGCGCGCTTCAATGCGCTGTATGGCGACGTGTTTAAAATTCCTGAGCCGTTTATTCCGAAGTCCGGCGCGCGTGTGATGTCACTGCTGGAGCCGACGAAGAAGATGTCGAAATCCGATGACAACCGCAACAACGTGATTGGTCTGCTGGAAGACACCAAATCGGTGGTGAAGAAGATTAAGCGTGCAGTGACCGACTCGGAAGAGCCGCCGGTGGTGCGCTACGACATCAAAGAGAAAGCGGGCGTGTCTAACCTGCTGGATATCCTGTCAGGCGTGACCGGTAAGTCGATTGCGCAGCTGGAGCAGGAGTTCGAAGGCAAAATGTATGGTCACCTGAAAGGCGCGGTGGCAGATGCTGTGTCTGAGATGCTGACTGAGTTGCAGGAGCGCTATCATCGTTTCCGCAATGACGAAGCGTTCCTCAACCAGGTAATGCGCGATGGCGCAGCGAAAGCCCGTGCGCATGCCCAGGAAACGCTGAAGAAAGTGTATGACGCCGTAGGCTTCGTGGCGCAGCCATAAGCCGGTTTGCCGGGGCGCAGCACAACGCGCCCCGCAGGCTTTACTTCACCCGATGCAGCGTCAGCTCTGCGCCATCCCAGAATAGCCGCGCATTGCCGTCGGCCAGCACGCTCAGTACCGCGCCCGGTGCCGGTCCCCACGCCTGATTGCCACAATGCACGTTGAAGCCATAGCGAAAGCTGAAATCACGATCCTGTCCGGCCCCGCTGGCGGCGCTCAGGCGCGGTTTTCCCTGGCAATTGTCGGTCGCCGGATTGATGCCGCGTTCGGCAGTGCCGCGCGTCCAGCTGATCGCATTGGGTTTAAACGCCACGCGCGCGCCCATAAACTGCGGATCGTTTTTGATGTAAATCTGGCCGTTCTCCTTTTTCGGCGTCACGGCAACCACCTGCCATTCGCCCGTGACCGTTGACCACGTCACCGGGGCGGCACTCACCGCCACGCTCAGCGGCATCAGCAGCGCCGCGGCCAGAGAAATAATGCGCATGGAAACTCCTTGTGATTGATTTGGCTGCTCAGTCTGGCGGCAAAGCGCAGTGCTGTACAGTATTTTACCGCATCAGAACCAGCGCAGCTGCGTGCGCAGGCTGACCACGCGGCCCACAATGATCAGCGCCGGACTGGCAAACTGCTGTGCCAGCGTCGCCAGCTCCTGCAGCGTGGCGCAGGCGACGCGCTGCTGCGGCGTGGTGCCGTGCTGCACGATAGCCACCGGCATCGCTGCGTCCATCCCGTGCCGTAACAGCTGCTGCTGAATGTCGGCCGCCTGGCTGAGGCCCATATAAAACACCAGCGTCTGCTGCTCCGCCGCCAGTTTGCCCCACTCCATTTCGCCGTGCTGCTGCAGATGGCCGGTGACGAAGCGCACGCTCTGGGCATGGTCGCGGTGGGTGAGGGGAATACCGCTGTAGGCGGCACAGCCGGAGGCGGCGGTGATGCCCGGCACCACGCTGAACGGGATGTTATGCTGCGCCAGCACCTCCAGCTCTTCGCCGCCGCGGCCAAAAATAAAGGGATCGCCGCCTTTGAGGCGCACCACACGCTTGCCGCGCTGCGCCTGCTCCAGCAGCAGCTGGTTGATTTGTTCCTGCGGCACGCAGTGATGGCCCGCCTGTTTACCCACGAAGAGGCGTTCGGCATCGCGCCGCACCAGATTAAGGATCGGCTCCGACACCAGCCGGTCATACACCACCACATCAGCCTGCTGGATAGCCTGCAACCCTTTTAGCGTCAGCAGACCGGCATCGCCCGGCCCGGCGCCGACCAGCACGACTTCGCCCTGCTGCGTCAGCGGCGCCGCAAACAAGGCATCGACCTGTGCGGCAGCGCGTGCCCGATCGCCGTTGGCCAGCGTTTGGGCCAGCCGATCGCTGGCAAAGAAGCGCTCCCAGAAGGCGCGGCGTGGCGCCATGGCGCTAAAATGCTGCTTCACGCGCTCGCGCAGTGAGCCCGCCAGCGCAGCCAGTTCGCCGAGATGCTGGGGCAGCATCGCCTCCAGCTTCTCGCGTAGCAGACGCGCCAGCACCGGCGCGCGGCCACCGGAAGAGACGGCGATCATCAGCGGCGAGCGGTCGATGATCGACGGCATAATGGCGCTGGCCTGCTGTGGCGCATCCACCAGGTTACAGAAGAGGCGGCGCTGTTCGGCGGCGTCAGCCACCTGCTGATTGACGGCATCATCATTGGTGGCCGCAATCGCCAGCCAGCATTCATCCAGCCAGTCATCGGCAAAGGCGCCGTGCAGTAACGTCACTTTTCCCTGTTGAGCCCACAGCTGAAATGCCGGGGAAAAATCCCGCGCGCCGACGTACAGCTCTGCGCCGGCCTCCAGCAGCAAACGCGCTTTGCGTTCAGCCACATCGCCTGCGCCAACCAGTAAACAACGCTTGCCTTGCAGCCGACAAAACAGCGGAAAGTAATCCATAGCGAATCCTGAAAAAAAGCCCGCACGGTGCGGGCTGTGGAAGGGATTATACCGATTTCAGCGGCGAAGCCTGGGCTTGCGTCTGCGGGCGCTGCGCCTGCGGCGTGGCATACCAGTAGCCGAGGCCCATCAGCACCATGCCAGAGAACATATTGCCGAGCGTCACCCACAGCAGGTTGTGGCCGATGCCGCTCAGCGTCAGGTCGGCGCTGTGCTGGCCAAACCACGACAGCGCAAATACCGTCATGTTGGCGATGGAGTGCTCGTAACCGGAGGCGATAAACGCCAGCAGGCACCACCAGATAGCGATGAACTTCGCGGCCCCTTCGCTGCGCACTGCCATCCAGATCGCCAGACACACCAGCCAGTTGCACAGCGCGCCTTTAAAGAACAGCGCCATCGCCGTCTGCGTGGTTTTTGCCAGCGCCACGCTGTGGATCAGCGAACCGGCGTTCGGCAGCAGCGCACCAGCGGCGTAGTAGTAGAGCAGGGCGACAAACACCGAGCCGATCAGGTTACCCAGCCAGGTTTGCGGCAGCACGCACCACATCTGGCCGTGGCTGATGGTGCCGGCTTTGACGCCCACGGTGAGGAACATGGTATGACCGGTAAACAGCTCGGAACCGGCGATGATGACCAGCGTCAGGGCAATACCGAAGGTGGCGCCCATCAGCAGTGGACGATATGCCGGGTCCGCCAGGTTGCCGAGGGTGAAGATCAGGATGATCGCCAGGCCAACGTAAGCGCCGGCCATCGCCGATCCGATCCAGAAGGCCAGCGGGCTGTGCTGTGCGGTGCGTACAATGCGCGCCGCATTGGCGGCGCAGGTGTTCAGGGTGTCAGAAAACATAGTGACGTCTCATAAAGTGAAGGAATTCTGTCAGGCGCAGACTTCGACCTGGCCGTTGCTGACGCGCACCGCATAGCTCGCCACCGAGCGGCTTTCATCTTCCAGACAAACGCCATCACTCAGGCGAAAACGCTGTTTTTTCAGTGGGCTGGCGACCCACAGCGTGTGCTGGTGTTCGGCGATCAGGCCGCGCGACAACACGCTGGCTTCAGCAAACGGGTCGATGTTGCTCAGAGCGTACAGCTGCGCATCGTCGCGCGGGCGAAAGATGGCGATCTGCTGACCGTTAACCAGCGCGCACACGCCGGTAGCGGGCAGGATTTGTGTGAGTTCACACACGGTGTACCACTGGCTCATGCGTCAGCCTCCTCGATCAGGGTAATCGCGATGCGCTCCGCCGGACGCGCCGGGCGATGCTGCTCGCGTTCACTGACGTGCTGCACCAGCGGGTCGCGCTGCGGGCTGTTAATAAACGTGGCGAAGTGCGCCTGCTGCTGCGGGTCGTTAACCGTGGCGGTCCATTCACAGCGGACGTCAGCGCGCAGACGCGTCAGCTCCTGTTCCAGCTGCGCGTTAAGGCCGAGCCGATCGTCGATAATCACGCTGCGCAGATAGTCGATGCCGCCGTCCATGCTCTCCAGCCACAGCGAAGTGCGCTGCAGGCGGTCGCCGGTGCGGATGTAAAACATCATGAAGCGGTCGAGATACTGCAGCAGCGTGTCGCGGTCGAGGTCAGCCGCCAGCAGATCGGCGTGGCGCGGTTTCATGCCGCCGTTGCCGCACACGTACAGGTTCCAGCCTTTTTCGGTGGCGATGACGCCGACATCTTTGCCCTGCGCTTCGGCGCATTCACGGGTACAGCCAGAGACGCCAAACTTCATCTTGTGCGGCGTGCGGATGCCTTTGTAGCGGTTTTCCAGCTCAATGCCGAAGCCGAGGCTGTCGCCAACGCCATAGCGGCACCAGCTGCTGCCGACGCAGGTTTTCGCCATGCGCAGCGCTTTGGCATAAGCCTGTCCGGTTTCAAAGCCGGCGGCAATCAGCTGTGACCAGATGGCCGGCAGGTCATCGCGCTGCGCCCCGAACAGGCCGATGCGCTGTGAACCGGTGATTTTGGTGTAAAGGTTGTACTGCCGCGCCACTTCGCCCAGCGTCATCAGCCCCTGCGGCGTGATTTCACCGCCGGCGGTGCGCGGAATCACCGAGTAGGTGCCATCTTTCTGGATGTTGCCGAGATAGAGATCGTTGCTGTCCTGCAGCGGCGTATGCTGCGGCTTGAGGATGTATTCGTTCCAGCAGGAGGCCAGCAGCGATCCGACGGTCGGTTTACACACTTCACAGCCGTAACCCTGGCCATACTTCGCCAGCAGCGCGTCAAACGACTTGATCTCCTCCACGCGGATCAGGTGATACAGCTCCTGGCGCGAATAGGCGAAATGCTCGCACAGGTGATGATTGACTTCGATGCCCTGACGGCTCAGCTCAGCGTTCAGCACTTGCGTAATCAACGGGATGCAGCCGCCGCAGCCGGTACCGGCGCGGGTTTCGGCTTTCAGCGCCGCCACGGTGTGGCAACCCGCCTGCACCGCGTTAACGATATCGCCTTTGCTGACGTCAAAGCAGGAGCAGATTTGCGCGCTGTCCGGCAGCGAATCGACGCCCAGCGCCGGTTTTTCGCCGCTGCCCGCCGGCAGAATCAGCAGCGCCGGGTTTTCCGATAAGGCGATGTGATTGAGCGCCAGCTGCAGCAGATTGCCGTAGTCGCTGGTGTCGCCCACCAGCACCGCGCCGAGCAGAGTTTTGTTGTCTTCGCTGACGATCAGGCGCTTATACACGTGCTGCTGTTCATCGAGCCAGATGTAACTGCGCGCGCCCGGCGTGCGGCCGTGCGCATCGCCAATGCCGCCGACGTCCACGCCCAGCAGCTTGAGTTTGGCGCTCATATCGGCACCGGCAAAGACGCTGTCACGCCCGACCAGCGCATCGCTGGCGACCTGCGCCATTTTGTAGCCCGGCGCCACCAGACCGTAAATCCGATCCTGCCAGGCGGCGCATTCCCCAATCGCGTAGATCGCCGCATCGCTGGTCTGGCAGCGATCGTTGATGGCAACGCCACCGCGCTGGCCGAGCGCCAGGCCGCACTGTTGCGCCAGCTTATCCTGCGGGCGAATGCCGGTGGAGAACACGATAAAGTCGACGTCGAGCGCGCTGCCATCGGCGAACGCCAGCGTTTTACCGCCTTTAGCGTGATGCACAATCTGCCGGGTATTTTTGCCGGTATGGACCTGCACGCCCATCTGTTCGATCTTACGCCGCAGCTGTTCGCCGCCCTGTGTATCCAGCTGTTCCGCCATCAGCACCGGTGCAAACTCAACCACGTGCGTTTCAATGCCGAGATTTTTCAGCGCGCCCGCCGCTTCCAGTCCGAGCAGACCGCCGCCAATCACCGCACCGCGTTTGCTGCGGCGCGCGCAGGCTTCTATCGCGTTGAGATCTTCGATGGTGCGATAGACAAAGCAGTCGCTGCCCTCCGCGCCGGCGATCGGCGGGATCCACGGATAAGAACCGGTGGCCAGAATTAGCGTGTCGTAATGCACCGCACGACCGGTGTTGGAGTGAATCAGCTTTTCCTCACGGTTGAGGGTAATGGCGCGCTCGCCAAGCAGCAGATTGACCTGATGCTTTTCGTAGTAGCCTTCGCGCACCAGTGAGAGTTCTTCGGCGGTGTGGTGGGAAAAATAGGCGGAGAGATGGACGCGATCATAGGCGACGCGGGGCTCTTCACAGAAAACGGTTATCGCGAACTGCTCAGGGGCGGCTTTGTCGATTAGTTCTTCGATAAAGCGGTGGCCAACCATGCCGTTGCCAATAATAACGACACTGTGCTTGCTCATGCTTGCCTCAAAATTTGCGGGATCTGCGCCTACCTTAGCGCGCTGTTTCTGGCGCTTATTGACGTACATCAACTGCGGCTTTATATACCCATTTAGAGGTATGTTGCTGATTTTACGCGTTTTTATCTAAGTCTTTTATTTGGTTGAAAATTACCCAATGGCGGCAGAAAAGTTGCCAGCGGCGCGGCCGTTTTTCGTGCTAGCTTAAGATGTTGCGTTTTCAGCGGAGAAGGATATGACCCAGCAAGCGTTTAAGTGGATAAACAACCTGCGCCTGGCAGGCCAACCGGGTTTATGGCAGATCGAAATTCGCCACGGCAACATCAGCGCCATCATTCCGCAGCCGCCGCACGCGGCCGCCCAGCCGGATGCGCTGGATGCCGCCGGTGGCCTGGCGAGCGCGCCGTTTATCGAGCCGCATATTCATCTCGACACTACGCAAACCGCTGGCGAACCGGCGTGGAATCAGTCCGGCACGCTGTTTGAAGGCATTGAGCGCTGGGCTGAACGCAAGGCGCTGCTTAGCCATGAGGATGTGAAGCAGCGCGCGCGGCAGACGCTGAAGTGGCAAATTGCCAACGGCATTCAGCACGTGCGCACCCACGTGGATGTGTCCGATCCCACGCTGACCGCCTTAACCGCGATGCTGGAGGTGAAAGCGGAGATGGCGCCGTGGATCGATATCCAGATCGTGGCCTTTCCGCAGGAAGGCATTCTCTCTTATCCCAACGGCGAAGCGCTGCTGGAAGAGGCGCTGCGCCTCGGTGCTGACGTGGTGGGCGCGATCCCGCATTATGAATTTACTCGCGAATACGGCGTCGAATCGCTGCACAAGGCGTTTGCGCTGGCGCAGCGCTATGACCGGCTGGTGGACGTGCACTGTGACGAGATTGATGATGAGCAGTCACGCTTTGTCGAAACCGTGGCGGCGCTGGCGCACCGCGAGGGCATGGGCGCGCGCGTCACCGCCAGCCACACCACGGCGATGCATTCGTACAATAACGCGTATACCTCGCGGCTGTTCCGCCTGCTGAAGCTGTCGCAGATTAACTTTGTCGCCAATCCGCTGGTGAATATTCATCTGCAGGGACGCTTTGACAGCTACCCGAAACGGCGCGGCGTGACGCGGGTGAAAGAGTTGCTGGAGGCGGGTATCAACGTCTGCTTCGGCCATGATGATGTGTTCGATCCCTGGTATCCGCTCGGTACCGCCAGCATGCTGCAGGTGCTGCACATGGGGCTGCACGTTTGTCAGCTGATGGGCTATGAGCAGATCGACAGCGGTCTGCAACTCATCACGCACAACAGTGCGAAAACTATGCAGCTGGCGGATTATGGCGTGCAGGTGGGCAACGCGGCCAGCCTGATTATTTTGCCTGCTGATAACGGGTTCGATGCGCTGCGCCGTCAGGTGCCGGTGCGCTATTCGCTGCGCAAGGGCGTGCTGGTGGCGGCCACACAGCCGGCAAGCAGTGAAATTTATCTCGGTGCTAGCGAAGCGGTGACGTTCCGGCGTTAAGGGAGCGGGAAGGGGAATAGCGGCGCGAGGCTTCGCGCCGCTCGGGGGATCAGGCAGTCTGGTGTGCGTGCTGGCGATGTTTGGTGACAAAGCCGAGCAGCACACACATCACGAACACCACCGCGTACAGCGCGTTCGCGGTGGATAGCGCCGCGTGGGCACCGCCTTTCGCCACGATCGGGCCGGTGACCACGAAGGTCAGCATGGTGCCGACGGTGCCGCAGGTGAGGATGAAGTTCACCAGCTTCGGCGATGACGCTTTGGTCTGCAGCGAGCCCAGCGTGATGATGGTGGTGTAAATGGCGCTGGAGAAGAAGCCAAGCGACATAATGATCCAGTGCAGCATGCTGGCATCGGTGGTTTTCACGAACCAGAACATCAGGCCGGTGGCCAGCAGCGCCAGCACCACCAGAATGCGTTGCAGGTCGAAGAAGCGCAGCAGGAAGCTGAACGCCCACATGCCGACCATATAGGCGGTCCAGAAGTTACCGACCAGCTGACCGGCGGCGGCGATATCCATGCCCATTGATTTGGTGGCGTATTCCGGTACCCAGGAGATGAAGCCGAGCTGGCCGAGGATGTAGCACAGTGCCGCGATCGACAGGAACAGCACGCCGATGCCCCACTTCTCTTTTTCGCCGCCCTGCACCGCGGCTTCGCTCTTCAGTACCGGGAACTCGACCATCAGCGTCAGGATGAAGATCGCCACGTAGATCACGCCAATGCAGGCGTAAACCCAGTACCACGGCAGCGCGCGCGCCAGCAGAATGCCCGCGATAATCGGGAAGATGGTGCCGGCCATGCTAAAGAACGAGTCGGTAAACAGCAGACGGGAACCGCGCTGGCGACCATCGTACAGATGGGTAATCAGGAAGGTGCCGATCGACATGGTGATACCGCTGACCACGCCGAGCACGAACATGCACAGCGAGAACACCGTGAGGTTATGGCTGGTCATCAGCCCGGCCACGGCGAGGATCATCAGCACAAAGCCAAAGATCAACTGGCGCTTGAGTGGCACAATCACCATCAGCCAGGCGTTCAGGAACACCGCCGCCAGAATACCGGCGTTAAGGAAAGTGAAGGTGTTGCTCATCTCTGAGATGGGCAGCTGGAAATACTGGGCAATATTATCCAGCACCATACCGGTAACGATCACCAGTGCGCCGGTGAGCGCATAGGAGAAAAAGCTGATCCAGGTAAGGCCAATGCGATTACGGTTTGTCATGTTCTGAACCTGTGATGCGCCGACGTGGCAAAAAGTGTCATGAATTGTAAATGGATCTGTGATCGTAATAAACAAGCAGTGAAACGTGCGAGAAATATTTCATTAATAGTGTGATTTTCGTCACGCAAATGATTGCGCGACGGGAAAAGTATGACGATAGCAACATCAGCGTAAATATAGGTAAAACGCTGGCTCTTGTATTACATGCTCTTTACAATCAATCTCGTTTTTGAGCTTGCTCTCCAAGGTAAGGAATCTTTCATGCTTAAACGTACTTTGACAGCGGCGGTTGCCCTGTTAGCGCTCTCTTCTGTATCTGCTTCGGCTCTGGCGGCGAAAGGGGATACGCACGTGCTGCTCACCACCTCTGCGGGCAATATCGAACTTGAACTGGATAATCAGAAAGCCCCGGTTTCAGTAAAAAACTTTGTGGATTACGTGAATAACGGCTTCTACAACAACACCATTTTCCATCGTGTGATCCCGGGTTTCATGATTCAGGGCGGCGGCTTCACGGCGGATATGCAGCAGAAGCAGACCAACGCGCCGATCAAAAACGAAGCGGATAACGGCCTGCGCAACCTGCGTGGCACCATTTCCATGGCGCGTACCGCTGAGAAAGACAGTGCCACCAGCCAGTTCTTCCTGAACGTGGCGGACAACGCTTTTCTTGACCATGGCCAGCGCGACTTCGGCTATGCGGTGTTTGGTAAGGTAGTGAAAGGCATGGATGTGATCGACAAGATCGCCCAGGTGCCGACCAAAGATGTCGGGCCATACCAGAATGTGCCGTCAAAACCGATTGTTATCACTTCCGCGAAAGTCCTGCCCTAATCCCTCTGCGCGCCACCTCTGGGTGGCGCCGTCTGCCGCGCTCCGGCAAAGCTGAAATTTGCTCTTATACTTAGGGCACATCCTGCTTGCCGGAGGCGCTATGAGCAGCAAACTCACCGAAAAACAGAAAATCACGTTGTGGCAGCAAACCCGTGCGGCCAATTATCAGGCCAGCTGCAAACTGGCCGGTTATACGCTGAATGAACCTGCCGTCGAGAGCGCCCAGGCGGACGATCGTCTGGCATCGCTGAGGAGGCAATATGGCGGATAACAGCCTGGCGGTGCGCGATCCCTACTTGTGGCACAACGATGACGTGCTGAAAAACCTGCTGGAAATTCACGACGTGGCACAGCTGCGTAAAGCCGAGCTGGCATTCAGCGCGGCGCGGCTGGCCACGCTGGCGCTCGGACCGGCCACGCCTGGCCTGCCGCACCTGCGCCAGATTCACCGCACGCTGTTTCAGGATATCTACAGCTGGGCCGGCGAACTGCGTACCATCGACATCTGGCGCGACGACACGCCCTATTGCCACTGCGAGTACATCGAGAACGAGGGCAATGCGCTGATGAGCGCACTGGAAGAGGAAGAGGGCCTGTGCGACCTCGACCCGCAGACCTTCGTGGCACGCATCGCGCATTACTACTGTGAAATCTATGTCCTGCATCCGTTCCGTGCCGGTAACGGGCGGGCACAGCGCATCTTTTTCGAACAGCTGGCGCTGCACGCGGGCTATCTGCTGAACTGGGATACGCTGGAGCCTGAAAGCTGGCACAAGGCCATCGTCGCCGGCGTCGGCGGCGATCTCGCGCCGCTCAACGCGCAGTTTGCGAAAGTGGTGAGTCCGGCGCGTTAAAATGCGTAGAATAGCGGCGGTTTTACTGGCCTGAGGGCATTATGCTGCTGCTAATTGATAACTACGACTCCTTTACCTGGAATCTCTACCAGTACTTTTGTGAACTGGGCGCGCAGGTGCGCGTGGTGCGCAACGATGCGATGACGCTGGAAGAGATGACAGCGCTGCCGCTGAGTCATCTGGTGATCTCGCCGGGCCCCTGTACGCCGGATCAGTCCGGCATTTCGCTCGAAGCCATTCGCCACTTTGCCGGACGGTTGCCGGTTCTCGGGGTATGCCTGGGCCATCAGGCCATCGCCCAGGCCTACGGCGCACAGGTGGTGCGCGCGCGCCAGGTGATGCACGGCAAAACCTCTGCGGTGCAGCACACCGGCCAGGGCGTGTTCCGCAACCTGAATAATCCGCTGACCGTGACGCGCTATCACTCGCTGATTGTGGCGCGCGACACGCTGCCGCCGGAGTTTGAAGTCACCGCCTGGAGCCTGCGCGACGGCGTTGCCGATGAGATCATGGGCTTCCGCCATCGTACGCTGCCGCTGGAGGGCGTGCAGTTCCATCCGGAGAGCATTCTCAGTGAGCAGGGACATCAGCTGCTGGCGAATTTCCTCAATACGTAACTTCCGTTTGCCATTGCATGATTTTTTATGCATATTTTGTGATTATAATTTCACATCAGCTCAACAAATAACCCGATGAGGTCATCAATGGCAGCGGAAAATCTAGCGGTAAGCCGGGAAACGTTCGATAACGTTATTTTGCCTGTTTATGCACCTGCGCAGTTTGTGCCGGTCAAAGGCAAAGGCAGCCGCGTGTGGGATCAGCAGGGCAAAGAGTATATCGATTTCTCTGGTGGTATCGCGGTCACCGCGCTTGGCCATTGTCATCCGGCGCTGGTGGAAACGCTGAAAAGCCAGGGCGAAACCCTGTGGCACACCAGTAACGTGTTCACCAATGAGCCGGCACTGCGCCTCGCTAGTAAACTGATCGCGGCGACCTTCGCCGAGCGGGTATTCTTCGGTAACTCCGGTGCCGAAGCGAACGAAGCGGCGTTCAAACTGGCGCGCTACTACGCCTGCAAAAAGCACAGCCCGTTCAAAAGCAAAATTATTGCTTTCCACAACGCCTTCCACGGCCGCACGCTGTTCACCGTCTCGGTGGGCGGTCAGCCGAAATACTCCGATGGCTTTGGCCCGAAGCCGGCGGATATCGTCCATGTGCCGTTTAACGATCTGGCCGCGGTGAAAGCGGTGATTGACGACCACACTTGCGCGATTGTGGTGGAGCCGATTCAGGGGGAAGGCGGCGTGATGCCGGCAACGCCGGAATTCATGCAGGGATTGCGTGCGCTGTGCGATCAGCACAACGCGCTGCTGGTGCTGGATGAAGTGCAGAGCGGCATGGGCCGCAGCGGTAAGCTGTTTGCTTACGAACACTATGGTATCAAGCCAGATATCATCACCACCGCTAAAGCGCTGGGCGGCGGTTTCCCGGTGAGCGCGATGCTGACCACCCATGAAATCGCCTCGGTGATGGCGCCGGGCGTGCATGGCACCACCTACGGCGGCAACCCGCTGGCCTGTGCGATTGCCGAAACCGCGCTGGATATCATCAATACGCCCGAGGTACTGAATGGTGTTGACGCGCGCCGTGAGCAGTTTGTCTCGGCGCTGCAGAAGATCAATCAGCAGTTCGACATCTTCAGTGAAATTCGGGGCAAAGGGCTGCTGCTGGGTGCCGTACTCAACGCGCAGCACGCCAGCAAAGCGCGCGATATCCTCAACGCTTCCGCCGCTGAAGGCCTGATGGTACTGACCGCCGGCAGCGATGTGATTCGCTTTGTGCCGTCGCTGGTGATTGAGCCGACCGATATCGCAGAAGGCATGGCGCGCTTCGCCCGGGCGATCGCGAAAGTCCTGAACTAACCTTTCGGCTTCAGCACGCTGAGCCAGCGGCCGTGATGTGGGCGCTGGCTCCACGCCAGTGAAGAAATGGTGTGCATCACATTGAGGTGCTGCAGAATGCGCTTCACATGCTGTTCGACAATCGTCACCGGCCCCTCATTCAGATTCTCCGGCGCTTCCAGAATATTGCTGTCGTTGCCCGGCCCGTCGTAAGCCAGCCGCTGCTGACAGCGCTGCAGCGCAATTTCACAGGACTGCAAATAGCGCTCCGCCAGCTTTGGCGTCAGCATGGTGTGCTCGCGCGCCAGAATGGTCATGGCGTTGATGTGCTCGACGATAAACTGGCTGTGAGTCACCCACAGGCGCATATCTTTCAGATACTGGAAGTTAAAGCCCGGTTCGGTAGACGCCTGGTTGAGCGAGTTAAACAGCGCGTTGTGCGCCTGGTTAACCTTGACGCGCTGATACGCCAGCTTCTCCGGCGCCTGCTCCGGACCGAGCAGCAGGCGCAGCGCCTCCTGATAAGCCTCCAGCGCGTCGTGCGCGTTATTGCGCAGCAGCCCGCTCTGCCACTGCGGCCATAGCCAGATCATGCCGGCGAAGGCAATCAGGCAGCCCATCAGCGTATCCATCATGCGTGGCAGCAGGAACTGCGCGCCATTCAGTGACAGTAGCTGCAGCGAATACACCGCCGTCACCGTAAAGCCAATCATCGACCAGCCATAATATTTACGCGTGATCAGATAGCTGGCGAGGGTGATGACCAGCATGGTCAGCAGGGCAATCGACTCCGGTACGGCAAAGCGCAGCGACGCCGCGGCGATCAGCAAGCCGGCGAAGGTGCCGAGTGCCCGGTGCTGAATGCGAACGCGCGTGGCGCTGTAGCCGTTCTGGCTGACAAACATGATGGTCATCAGAATCCAGTAAGGCTTGGGAATATTGAAGAACAGCGCCAGCGCGCTGCCGAACATCAGCATCACGGCGAAGCGCGCCGCCGTCCGCAGCGCGGCAGATTTCAGCGACAGGTAGCTGCGCAGCGCCGGCAACAGCGGCAGGCGTCGCTGGCGATCGGCCATCAGGTCGCGGGTATACAGCGGCTTCTGCGTGCGCAGCACGCGCGCAATGCGGCTGAAATGGTAGAGGCAGAAATTACCGACCGGATTATCCGGGTGCTGCCGGGCAATTTTCTCCAGCGCGCCGAGCGGCTTCTCCATGTGGAAGCGTTCCGGCAGCTGGTGATAGAGAATGGCATCGGCCAGCACGCGTAGCCGTGCCGAAATGATTTTCGCATTCCAGCGGATCACCGCCTCGGCGTGGCTTTGCTCCACCAGCTTTTGCACCTCTTCCGGCTGGTGCAGGCTGACCGAGATATGTTCCTGCAGATCGAGCGCGACCTGGAAAGCGCGCGTCAGGCGTTTATGGCTGTTATCACGGCTGGCGGACAGCATATGCATCTGCTGGTAGCAGGTGGTGATCAGATCGACCGCTTTCTGCTGGCGCGCCAGTAGCGGCGGCAGCGCTTTTTCCGGATCGGTCAGCTGCGTCAGCAGGGTGTATTTGGCGTCGCAGTAATCGGCCAGCTCGCGGTACAGCAGGCTGAGGGTCTCGCGCATCGGCTGCTCTTTCCACAGCCAGAACCAGAACCAGTTAAACAGCCCGTACCACAGCGTCCCGCCGATATACAGCAGCGGCGGGACCCACATCGGCATACGGCCGACGAGGCTTAAGGTAAAGATGGCGGCGATCAGCGTGCCGGGCAGCAAACGACCATGCAGCGGGCTGATTTCACCGGTCACGCCCACCAGCAGCGGCAACACCAGCAGAATCAGCGGCAGCGGCACAGCGTAAGCCGTGAGGTACTGAATCAGAAAACTGCCGCTGGCGAACAGTGCGCCGCCGACAATCAGCCGTTTGAAGAACCGCTTATGTGGCGTATCCAGACCGGCGATGTTGCAGCAGGCCGGCACCAGGGAGAACAGCAGCCCTTTTTGCAGATCGCCAAACAGCCAGCCGAGCGCCACAGGCAGGCACAGCACCAGCGTTTGCCGCAGCGCATAGTTAACTTCCGGATGATAGATGATTCGACGCCACATCATCTCATCGTAAACAGAAACGGCGCGATGTTGCCATCACGCCGTAGGTGAGAAGAAATCAGCGGGTGCCGTAAACGACGATGGTTTTGCCGTGTGCGGAGATCAGGTTCTGATCTTCCAGCATTTTCAGGATACGACCCACGGTTTCGCGTGAGCAGCCCACGATCTGACCAATCTCCTGACGGGTGATTTTAATCTGCATACCGTCCGGGTGGGTCATGGCATCAGGCTGTTTCGCCAGGTTGAGCAGCGTTTGCGCGATACGGCCGGTCACATCGAGGAAGGCAAGGTTGCCGACTTTTTCAGATGTTACCTGCAGGCGACGCGCCATCTGCGCCGACAGGCGCATTAAAATATCCGGATTGACCTGAATCAGCTGACGGAATTTTTTGTAGGAAATTTCAGCCACTTCGCAGGCGGTTTTCGCACGTACCCAGGCGCTACGCTCCTGGCCCTCTTCAAACAGGCCGAGCTCACCGATGAAATCCCCCTGATTGAGGTAGGAGAGGATCATCTCTTTGCCTTCTTAATCTTTAATCAGTACCGCGACGGAGCCTTTCACGATGTAGTACAGCGTTTCCGCTTGCTCACCATGATG